>NZ_JAWOCL010000223.1:0-4418 GCF_046483825.1 Sodalinema sp. | reverse complement strand
CTGTTCCCTGTTCCCAGTTCCGGTGTTCCCTCAAAAAAAAGAGATTCGCCTCTTGACAAATCTCTTTATTCGTGCATCTAGGACGAAAGTGGGATTAACTGACTTGCATTTGACGATGACAGAGGCGGAGTAGAACCCAGGCTGAGGCGAGTTTGAGAACTTCAAGAACCCAATAGCCTTGCTGTATCGTCTCCATGAGGGGTGAGAAGCCAGTCAGAGGCTCTAGGGGCGTTAACGACATCCCTAGGGCGCTCATCTGGGGGGTAAAGAAATAGGTGTAGGCGATCGCAATTCCCAACAGTAGCGTTGATAAGATGATGGCTTTGCGGGTTTGGGAGCCAAAAAAGTGATCTTGGCGGTTGAGAACGAGTACGCCCGTCAAAGCCAAGCCCCCGAATAACAGTTCAAGATGATTGAACCGCTCAAAGGCGCTGTAGCCCATCGCGGGGAAATCCGGCTGACTCATCATGCCCAGGCTATACATTCCGGGCATCAACACAAAGTCTAACATCAGACTCCCGCCGAACCACAATGCCAAAATCAGGGTAATAATGGCTTGCCAAGAGGGAGTTTTGCGAATCCAGGCATTGAGTGCAGTCATGGCGTCTTCAGTGTTGTTTCCTATGTTCAGGATAACGAACTTCTGACGCCACAACTATGACAAATTATTGCAAGAAACTCACGAATCTTGACAGTCTCATGATGGGCTTATGACGGGTTTATAATTGTTTAGAAACACCCGGCTAATTATTAAGATTTATGACAAATTTAGGACAAATTTAGGACGAAGGCTCCGAGTTAACTAATTCGTTGACTAATTCCGTTTCGCTGCTGCCATCGGCCTCAACCCAGGCAATTTGGGTGACACGACGACGGCGGGCGCTGTCTCGCAGGCGATCAGCCTCAACGGGGTGATCGAGACAGAGTTCAACGCGGATGAGATCCTCTTTTTGCCGTAACTGCCCGGCGAAGGCGAAGGCGGCGGCTTGAGCCTCGGGGGAACGAGGAACAACGAGCCAATCGCTAGAGGGGGTTTGCTCCGGGAGTTGGTCGCCGCTGAGAAGTAGATGATGCAGATCTTCGAGGTTGAAGGAGAAGCCAATCCCGGAGCAGGCGTGATGTTGGGGATGATAGAGTTCGAGGAGTTGGTCGTAGCGGCCGCCTTTCCCGAGTAGTTGGCGATCGCCGCGACTGTGGCCCACCACCTCAAACACAATCCCAGTGTAGTAATTAAAGGTTTCAATCAAGCTCAGATCCAGGACAATTTGCCCATAGAAGTCGGGCTGAGTCGCCTTAAGGATGCC
Organism: Sodalinema sp.; assembly: GCF_046483825.1. Lineage (NCBI taxonomy): Bacteria > Bacillati > Cyanobacteriota > Cyanophyceae > Oscillatoriales > Oscillatoriaceae > Sodalinema > Sodalinema sp. Next base: position 3,114 of record NZ_JAWOCL010000223.1, on the reverse strand, counting down.
GAGGAGGGCGCGTAGATTGTCCAGGGCTTGCTGGGCGTTTTCAGGGAGGTCAAAGGTTTGTAAGCGCTCTAGGACCTCCTCGGGAGTTCCCCGTAGATTAAAGAGGTTCAGGGCGCGATCGCGGTGTTCTGGGGAGAGATCGAGAGTTTCGAGAGTGACATAATCGAGATCGGCGATCGCGGCCCGAATTGCCGTGCGGCTGGGTTCTGGGAAGGGTTCGAGGAGCGATCGCGTCAGTTGGGCTTCTCCGAGGACCACTTGCACATCCTCAACCCCCAAGCGATCTAAACTATCGGCCAGCAACAGTAACACTTCCGCGTCGGCCAGCGGGCCACTGGCCCCAAGCAGTTCCACACCCGCTTGATAAAACTCCTGTTGACGGCCATAAGCATTGCCACCACTGCGGCGGAACACATTGGCATTGTAGTAGAGTCGTTGCGGGAAGCTAGAGTCCGAGAGACGACTGACCGCCGCCCGAGCAATGGAGGCGGTGAGTTCGGGCCGTAGCCCCAGGAGTTCATCGTCGTTATTTTGGAACTGGACTACGGTACTGCGATCGATGGCCCCTCCGGCCATGAGCGTATCCAGGCGTTCTAGGGTCGAGGTAATGATGCGGTGATAGCCCCAGCGGCGGAAAGCATCTTGCAAACGCCGTTCAATCCATTGTTTCTGGGTGACATCGAGGGGCAGGAGATCCCGCGCCCCAGCGGGAGGTTGGTGTACCGTCATGGGTTTTGTTGTGAGTTGCTTATTTTTTCTTATTGCCAAAGAGTCCAAAGAGTCCACCGCCCCCTTGATCTGATTTTTTAGATTTGCTTTTAGTTTTATCAGATTTTTTGGGGGGTTTACTCTTGGGTTTCGCCCCGCTACCGCTCGGCCGTGCCATCATCCGGGTTAGGGTTTTGCGGGCTTCGAGGGCTAAGGGTTCTTTGGGGTCGAGTTTCAGCGCTTTCGTGGTGTGGGAGTTGGCCATCGTCACGTTAACTTTGGTGGGTTGTACCTCTTGCTGTTTGAGGTAAACCAAAGCCATCAGACCATGACAGCGGCTGTTCTCCGGTTCGAGTTTAAGGGCATCTTGGAGTTCTTTGCGAGCTTGGGCAAAGTTTTTCTGCTCCATGAGCGATCGCGCCCGTTGTAGATACTGCTCAACAAAGGTATTCGTGGACGCACGAGGGGGAGGCGGTGCCGTCGTCGGTCCAGGGGAGGGCCGTTTGGAGGGTTGCGCCCAACCTTTGTTTTGTTGTTCACGACGGTAGAGATAAACCAAGTTCAACTCACTCAATTGGCCAATATAGTCCTCGATGTGGTTGAGGTCTTGGTATTGTTGTTCAGCCAGTTCGCTGATGGCTTTGTGATAAAGCGCGTCGTAGTTGTTCGTCTCGATCAGACGTTTGGCGACGGCGGAGTTGATCTCAATACGGCTATATTCCTGTTGCAGTCGCTTGGCCAGCATCCGCAGCAAGATGGTGTAGTCTGAGGCTTCCCGCTCGTTGGAGAATTTACTATAGGCGGGATTGACCAATTTTGAGAGAACGGCTTGGGCCAACTCGCGGTTATCCGCCTGACAGACATCGGGATGTAAGCAGCGGGCAATTTTGAGATAACGTTTCCGAATGGCCTTGGCTTCGGCATCGATGGCCACGCCGAGAATGGCATGATGATCACTGAAGTCGAGGGTAAATAAGCCTCGGTTAAAGTCAAAAGAGAACGACATTGTGTCGTCACCACCTCCCTGCGATGAGTTTCCTGATACGAGTGACGCGACCGTACCATCTTTCCGGGGATGAGTTTCCTGATACGAGTGACGCGACTGTATCACCTCCCCGGGATGAGTTTCCTGATACGAGTGACGCGACTGTCTCTACTTTACTGTGGTTACTGTAGTTGTTGGAGTCTTAGACGGGCGATCGCGCGCTGAGGCGACCAATTCCGGGAAGTTCTCCGAGGGGTTGGACTTCAGCGAGGCGATCGCTCAGGTCAGAATGGAGATGGCCATTGGTAGCCAACAGTCGCCCGGAGGGTAAATCCAGGGGAGATTGGTCATAGGCGGTGACCACACCCCCGGCTTCTCGCACCAGGACGATTCCGGCGGCTAGGTCCCAGGGAGACAGTCCCCGTTCCCAATAGCCATCAATGCGGCCACAAGCGACATCCGCTAAGTCCAATGAGGCTGAACCGCCGCGACGAACGCCCTGGGTCAGATGGGTCAGATAGCAAAATTCGGCATAGTTATTATCATCTCGTTCTCGTCGATCATACGCGAATCCGGTGACCAATAGGCTGCGATCGAGGGTTTTGGTCTCCGAGACGCGCATGGGTTGGCGGTTATAGGTGGCCCCAACTCCCGTAGCGGCTTGGAAGAGATCTCCCCGAATCGGGTTATAGACGACCCCCACTTCGGGAACGCCATCGATGAGGAGGCCGATGGAGACGGAACAGACGGGATATTGATGAGCGTAGTTGGTGGTTCCATCGAGGGGGTCGATCGCCCAACGGAAGGAACTTTCAGCATTGCCCAACACGCCCGATTCTTCGGCGAGGATACCACAATCGGGGCTGTGGCGTTGTAAGACTTCGAGGACTTTGGCTTCGGATTCTTTATCGGCGACGGTTACCAAGTCTCCAGAACGTCCTTTTTCTTCGACGGCTTCGAGTTTTCCCCAATAGGTTTGTAGAACCGCCCCACCTTGCAGGGCGGCTTCGGTGGCGATGTCGAGAAAGAATTTCAGTTTGTCGGCTGTGACGGAGGTCATAAAAAAGGTTGACGTTTAGGGGTGCAGTTTTGACGGGATGAGTCGGCGATCGGCTTTGAGAAGTTTAGCAGATCGATGACCGTGGATTCATCTAGCGGAGGGATGAGTGGAGCAGGGTTTTCGGGGATTTTTTAGAGGTCTGTTGACATTTTGCAGCTAGGGCGGTGTGAGTGAACTACCGAACAGTGAATCAAAGATTACACAGTCGGCTTCCTACCCAGCAAATTGCGAGATAGTAGATTTCTTACGTCCTCTACTATCTCGACTTACACTTGGGCGATAGGCGAACTCCCCAGTCCCTGAGGATAAAATACGCAGTCCTTCGTCTCTGATATTTTTGGCAGCGTTGATGTCTCTATCG
>NZ_JAWOCL010000109.1:0-5713 GCF_046483825.1 Sodalinema sp. | reverse complement strand
GGGTGAGTTTGCTGAGACTCGATTGGGGATGGGGATGGGGTGATGCGTCGGCGACTGGGGGACAATTGGGCGGGGTTGGGATTGGAGTCACGAAAATGGCTATGATTTGGGCAGATGGTCCGTTGGAGTGCTATGTATGAACCCTGATCCGAATCCTAATCCTAATTCTAACCCTAACCCTAACTCTGATCCGACCCGAAATCTCTCGCCTGAGGAACGCGATCGCCTCCATACGGAGGAAGAACGGGTTGAGATCTCTCAACGTTCTTTGATTCTCTCCCGCATCATTCGTATTATTTCGTATTTGGTTAGTGCGTTATTGGTGTTGTTGTTTTTGCGGTTTTTACTCCGCCTCAGTGGGGCTAATCCTGAGAATATGTTTGCCGATTTTGTTTATAATTTATCGGAGCCGTTTTTTGCTCCGTTTGATAATCTGTTCATGAATCCGACGGATTTGGTGGGAACAAATGTTTTTGATGTCAATGTATTAGTGGCGATGGGAGCTTATGCGTTGCTTGGCTGGCTTGTCATTCGCTTGATCTACTCGTTTTTTGCTCCTCAATAAGAATCGGTTTGTGGGGATACAACGGGTTTTTCTCTAAGGCTCAGGTTGGGGAGACTCAGGAGTTTGGGATTCAAAGTAAGGCTGTGTTTCAAACCCTGCTATGTTGCCAATGAGGGCTTGAGGAAATTGGCGTAACTGGCTGTTATAGGCTTGTACTGCTTCGTTATAGCGCCTTCGTTCGACGGCGATGCGGTTCTCCGTTCCGGCAATTTCATAACTGAGGTTTTGAAAGGCTTGGGAGTTTTCTAGGTTGGATAGGTTGGAATTGTTGGCCATGGCGTCCTGAAATTGCTCGATCGCGGCTTCGACTTCGGCGATCGCGGCTTGTTTTTCGTCGATACGACTGGCTTGGAGATAGGCTTGGCGCGATCGCTCTAATTGCTCAATCACCTCCTGTTCGCTGGCGGCTTGGCTTCGGGCCACGCTGACGAGGTTGGGGATGAGATCGGCTCGCCGTTGCAGTTGGTTTTCGACTTGAGCCCAACGGGCCTGCACTTCTTGGGCGCGGTTAGCCAGTCCGTTATAGGCAGCAATGCCCCAGAGCGAGACGATGATGGCAACGCCAGCGGCAATCCATTGGGCAGTTTTGCGTCGCTCTTGGGCTTTTTCTTGTTGTTGCTGTTCCTGCTCTTTTTTAACCCGAACCTCCTCAAGGGCTTTTTCAATTAACTCGGGTGGAATTTGAACTTCAGCTCCCGCGTCTTTCAGTTCGGCTAAGGAATAGCTATTCTGAGACTCGCTATAGTAACGAGAAGCAATTTCTAAGACTTCGGGGGCGAGTTCATCGGGGATTTTAGGGCTGTTGTTTTCCATGTTATGGCTTATCTCTTTATGTCTGTTTTTACAATTTTTATATATTTTTTCTCCGGTGCGAACCCTAGAGTGATCTGGGTTCCCAAGCTTGCGAAATGTTAAGTTACTGGCAAAGTTTTCATGAGGATGTCAAGATCGAGACAAGCGTTTATTTATTCCTCAGTGTAACCAATGTTCTAGGAGCCTGCCAGCATCAGCATCGCTTCGGGACTTGGGATGTGTTGATAGCTATGGGAGATTTCGGAACCATGCGGATCTCAATCTCGACCCATTCATTCCCTAAAATTCAGTTTGCCGTTCATCCCTTCAAGGGGGGCGACTGGGGAGGGTGGCTTCGGCGAAGACACTGGAGGTTGGCGATCGCGTTTACGCTATCTTTGTTGGCCTTTCCTCTAGCCAGTCGAGGATTAACTCAGGCTGGAGCCAGCCCAGGGATGGGCCAGACGGAGACGGGAGGGACAAGATGGCTGTTTGGGGCGATCGCCATTGTGGCCTGGCTCGGGACCGCCTATGGCTATTCTCGTGCCAAGACCTACTATGGGGAGCCGTTTAAGCTCAACCCGGAGGGGCGATCGCAGGTTCAAGGCCCCTATGATCACCCGGACGAGGAGGGGCTGTTTGGCTGGAGTTATGGGATTAGCGTTGGGGCAGCCTTGGGGCTGTTGCTGGCGCTGTATGCGCTGTTGCACCCTTGGCTGGTCGAGGTTCTCGGTCTGGGAGTCATCACCGCTCTGGGGTTAATGATACTGTTGTCGCTGGCGATCGCCTTTTTTACCTATCCGTTTCCTCAACAGCAATTAAAGGCATTCATCAAGAGAGGAACTTGGCGCTGTCAACGGTGTGATTCTCCCTTGGAATTGGTGGCCGGGAAAGAGGGCGATCGCCTCAATCGCGCCCAACGGGTGGCCCAAGAGTTAGGGAGTACCCGCATTGAACGCTGGCATTGTCGCCACTGCTTCCCCCAGGAGTCCTCGCCAGTTCACCGACGTGACTACATTTTGGATGGCATCAACTTTCAGGAATGTCCCCATTGTCGTGAGTTAACCATGACTCGCAGCCAGACTCGGGAAGAGGAGTCCGGGGAATCGAGCCAGGGGATCGCTCATGTCACCTACACCTGTCAAGCCTGTGGCTATGAGGAGGAACGAGAGGAACTGATGGCGACGAAGGGAGACTTGAGCTATGACCGTATTGATTCCTCTCATCGTCCGGCTGCTGACTTAGATCGCCATACTGGGGTTGATGGCTGGGCCGGCGGCGGCTTCGGCAGTGGTGGCGGTGGCTTTGGCGGCGGCGCAAGTGGCGGCGGGGGTGCTGGCGGCAATTATTAGCGAGGAGAGGACAGTGAACCGATTTGAGGTGAAGGCAATGTGGACATCATTAATGGTTGCTCAACGGTTTGCTCTAGGGGGGTTGCAAAAGGTCTGGCAAGGGATTCAGCGACGGCGATGGCGATGGCATCGGCCAGGGGTGAAAGGGCTGATGTGGGGCCTACTCATGTCGGTGGCGATGATTGGCTTTCCGTTGGTCAGCCAGGCCCTGACGGTGCAAGAGGTTCCTAATCCCCAACAGGAGTATGGCGGTTGGGTGACGGATATGGCCAATGTTCTGAGTGAGGCGACGGAACAGAGGCTTGATCAGAAAATTAGTGACTTAGAAGCTCAAAACGGAACGGAAATCGCCGTCGTCACCGTTCGGGATACGGCCTCGGAAGCCACCCCCAAAGACTTTGCAACGGAACTGTTTAATCATTGGGACGTGGGCAAAGCGGATGCGGATAATGGGGTGTTGTGGCTGCATTCTGTGGGCGATCGCCGCGTGGAAATTGAAACCGGCTATGGGGTAGAAGGGATGTTACCGGATGCTCGGGTGGGGCGGATGATTGACCAGTTGGTGATTCCTGAGTTTCGAGAGGATGATTTCGATGCGGGAACTCTGGCGGGGGTTGAGGCGTTGATTACCGTGTTGTCTGGGGAAGAGTTCCAATTACCTGATGATTCCCCGCAGGTTGATGCTTTGAGCGAGTTTGGTGTCGGGGCGATTGTGCTTTGGGGCGCTTCGGTGCTGGGATATGGGGCGATTCGTCGGCGGTTGAAGCAACCGATTGAACTCGATCCTCAGGGGCGATCGCGGGTGATGGGGAAAAGCGATGCAACCCTCTATGGAGGAGTCTTGTTTGGGGCAACCGTCTGTGGCTTTATGCTCTGTTTGGGGGTAGTCATCACCCTGCTGATGTTAGATTCCTCCCGGACTTTGGCTTTCATCGCGATCGCGCTCTTATTGGCGGTGACTGGGGTGACAGCCATTGTCAGAATTGGGCAATTTATCATTCGTTCTTGGAGGGCGAGTTTTGAGGAAGAGGGGAGCGATCGCTATCTGGGATTGCTGTCGATCCCTCTCAAGCTGTTTCTGGGGGGATTTGTCTTCTGGGTTGGCAGCACCATCGTTATGGTCATCGCTGGAGTCTTGTTCGTGGAGGTTTGGGGAGACGATCTGGGGCCGGTTTTACTGGGTTCCCTCGTCGCGGCCTTGGGGATGGGTTGGGTGGCTTACACGTTGAGTCGACCTTGGCTTGATGCAACACTCAAACGGGTTTGTCAAACCTGTCAGACGGAGTTGGTTCCCGTCTCTGAGTCGGAGGTGACGGCACAACTCAATCATCACCAGAACGTCGCTCAAGACCTAGGGAGTACTAAATTTACGGGCTTACGTTGTCCCAACTGTTGCCCGGAAACGTCCGAGTTTCATCTACGCAGCTATATTCTCAAGCGGGGGGAATTCACGGCATGTCGCAATTGTGAAGAGTTTACGGTCACGCATGAGACCAAAACCTTGGTTCAACCCACCTATCAGTCCACGGGGCTACGTGAAACGACCTATACCTGTCAGGCCTGCGATTATTCTAAACAAGAACAAAGTATTATTCCTCGATTGACTCAGTCTGTAGGAGTCACCGGCGGCGGGGGTGGTGGTTTTGACGGCGGCGGCGGCGGTGGTGGTTTTGGCGGCGGCGATAGCGGCGGTGGGGGTGCTGGAGGAAGCTATTAGAAGTATGACCAATTTATCTTGCTGTTTAAGGTTAAAAACGAGGCAATTATGTTTGGTTTTATTAAGGGTTTCGCCGGTAGAAATGTAGAGGTCAATTCCCCAGGGTTGAGCCGATATGTTAAGAGAATTGTTCACTTCAAACAACAGCTTCAAAAGGGAGTTAACTGGCCCAAGACGCCAAAATCCCTAATGCTCCTGTTTAGCTTGAGCTTGGGTTTATCCTTGCTACTGTGGCCGAGCGTCAGTCACAGCTTAACGGTGCAGGAAGTCCCCAATCCCCAGCAGCAGTATGGCGGTTGGGTGACGGATATGGCGGGGGTTCTCAGTGAGGAGACGGAACAGACCCTGAATCAGAAAATTAGTGACCTAGAAGCTCAAAACGGAACGGAAATCGCCGTCGTCACCGTTCGGGATACCGCCTCGGAAGCCACCCCCAAAGCCTTTGCAACGCGACTGTTTAACTATTGGGGTGTGGGGAAAGCAGAGGTTAATAACGGGGTGCTGTGGCTGCATTCTGTGGGCGATCGCCGCATTGAAATTGAAACCGGCTATGGGATTGAAAACATTTTACCGGATGCTGAAGTCGGCGAGATGATCAATGAGGTCATCATTCCTGAGTTTCGAGAGGATAATTTCGATGCGGGAACTCTGGCGGGGGTTGAGGCGTTGATAACAGTTCTCTCTGAGGAGGAGTTCCAAGTTTCTGTGAATCGTCCTGGAGATGCGTCTAGTTCGGTCTCTGATGGGTTTGCGGAGATGGAGAACCGGGGCGATTTTTGGATCGCCGCTTTCGTGGGTTGGGTAGCCTCGGTGTTAGGCTATGGGACGATTTACCTTAATCCGCGAGAAGGCTCACGTTGTAATCTTTGATTCAACGTTGAGATGAATCGCGGCAACCACTGTAGTACAATGTGGTACAATCTCGTCAAATGACTCAATGGTGTCATGCTGGTATTTGAAGCCAAGCTAGAAGGAACCAAAGAGCAATACGAACGGCTGGACGAGGCCATTCGGACGGCTCGGTTTGTTCGTAACAGTTGCCTGAGATACTGGATAGATAATAAGGGAGTTGGACGGTATGAACTAAGCACCTATTGTGCGGTTCTTGCCAAAGAGTTTCCTTGGGCCAAAAAGCTGAACTCAATGGCTCGTCAAGCCTCGGCGGAACGAGCTTGGGCAGCTATAGCTCGCTTCTACAATAACTGCAAGAAGAAGATTCCCGGCAAAAAAGGGTTTCCTAAATTCAAGAAGCATAAAACTCGCGATTCAGTCGAGTACAAAACCTCA
>NZ_JAWOCL010000094.1:0-8949 GCF_046483825.1 Sodalinema sp. | reverse complement strand
CCCTTAGGACTGTTTAACGATTCGGTTCTAGAGCCGGGAACTAGCACGCATTCCCGGGTAGGAACTTTAACTCTTGCTCTGAACGTAGCCAGTTAAGGCTTAAGCTGGTCAGCTACCTGAAGGGGAGGGCACGAAGCCCCCGTGCTTCAGCCGGGGGTGCTGACATTCAGACAAAATGACGCTCCTATTGTGACACACGCATCGAACGAAAACGTCAAACTCTGGTGGGTTGTTGAAATTTTTTTTTCAGGGTTGGGGAGTCAGATGAGGCGATCGCTCTCCAAGAGTCGCTACGGTTCAGCCAAGAATTCCCTCGGAATTCGCTAAAAAACAGCCCTTGGGGAGCCAACGGAGGCGGTTGAGGCCGACAGCAACAGGCATCCGTGACAAACATCCGTCGAGATCTCCTCAGTGGCCATCTCGACGGGAGGTGACGGCCAGCGAACCGGCCGGTTGGCTGATGTTTAACGGGGGCAGATTCGCCAATCTCTAGGATGGCAGAGCGAGGGAGCGATCGCCCGCGTATTGTTCAACCATCTGTAACAATTGCGATCGCAAGCTATCGCGACCCTGGAAGCCCTCAATGCGCTCGACGATGCGATCGCCATCAAACAACAGGAGCGTGGGTAGAGTGGCTAAACGGTAGGTACTGGCTAGACGTAAACTCTCATCGGCGTTAACATCAACAATCTTGATGCGATCGCCATACTCGCGACGAAACTGTGTCAACTGGGGGTGAATGAGATGACACACGCCGCACCAAGGAGCCCAGAAGTTCACTAAGACCGGAATCTCAGATTGTAAAACTTCTTCCTTGAAACGCTGCTCGCTAACGGACAACGACATAATTGAGATTTATTAACTTCTTTATATTGCTCTGGGATCATGCTACCAGGGTATGTTCCCCGTGACACGCATTAACCAGGGATGAGCCCACCAAAATCCCAAGACAAAGACGATCACCCCCAAATACGCCGGGCGAAGGAACTCCTGCCAGACCAGGGTTTGCTCTCCTTGGGCGATCGCCAAAAAGGGAATCACCGAGGTTCGCGATCTCAGGGTTTCAAAGGATTCCCCATAGCGAGCGGCTAAGCGGCGATCGCCATGCCACACAGCAAACAGATGATGAGCAATCAAGCCCAGGGACGTCACGACCGCAAAACTGGTGCCAATCCAGAGAGTATGGGCCACACACCAGATCACCTGGCCCACCATCTGGGGATGGCGACTAATGCGAATGATCCCCGTCTCATAGAGATGAACCTGGGGTTTGGCAATAGCGGCCACTTCCACCAAATTAAACGTCGCCGGATAAAGAAAGAGGAACGAGACAAACGAGAGTATCCAAACCAGGGGTTTAACCCCCTCAACCCCCTGAACCATCCACAGCTGCGCCCCATCATAGCGATGGCTAAAAAAGTAGGCAACCAAGATCACCGCCGAGGGCAAACTCACCAGGGCAAACAGCACCCGATAGAGTCGCGCCCCAATCTTAGACTCTCCCCAGGGCCGCAGGGCCGCCAAACCGCTGTGAGCGATCGCAAACCCCAGCAACAGCCCTAGCATTCGCCAATGACTGGTCGTCCACCAACTCAAATTCACATCCATCCCGTCAATCCCCCACCCAAACCAAAATCGCCTGATCCCTCTCAAACTGGGGCATCAATGCGACGGCTTGAGCCTAAAAATCCAAAAAACCTAGCAAAATGATACCAGAATCACAGTTGTACCCGCAGACATTGGCTAAAGTCTATTCTGAAGGTTGGTTTGGTTATTCGGGCGAAACCCTTTAGAATAGAGGATTGTAGCTGTTGTCACCTAATTGCCTGCCTCACCCTCGCCGGCCGATCAACGGTACAGCAAGACGATGCAGGAGCGTGACAACGGCAACTTGTTAACTAGGGTTCTGATAATAAGTCACTCATGTACAATCCAAACGCCTCGGGTGGGAATAACACCGTTGCCGGAAATCGCCTCTTTGTCTACGAAGTCGAAGGCTTAGGCCAAGATGGCAACGCTCAAGATGCTCCGATTCGCCGCAGTGGGACACAAACCATGACCGTCCCCTACAACCGCATGAACGAGGAGATGCAGCGCATCACTCGCCTCGGTGGCAAAATCGTCAACATCCGCCCCCTCACCGGTGAAGACTGGAATAACCAAGCCGCCTCTGCCAATGGGTCTAGCACCCAGGAGTCCAAACCCGCAGAAGCGAGCAAACCCATGACTCAAGCCAAACCGGAAACCAAGGGAGAAGCCAAAGGGAAAACCTCGGCTAAATCCTCCGCAAAAAAGAAAGTTCCCGTCAACATTTACCGCCCGAAAAACCCATTCGTCGGAAAGTGCCTAAGCAACGAGGGACTGGTCCGCGAAGGGGGTTCGGGACGAGTTCAACATCTTAAATTTGACATCTCAGGTGGTGATCTCGAGTACCTCGAAGGCCAAAGCATCGGCATCATCCCCCCCGGAAAAGACGAGAAAGGGAAACCCCAAAAGCTACGTCTGTACTCCATCGCCTCGACTCGTCATGGAGATGATGAGGATGACAAAACCGTCTCTCTCTGTGTGCGGGAACTGGAATATCAGCATCCTGAAACCGGCGAAACCGTGTACGGGGTCTGTTCGAAGTTCCTCTGCGACTTGAACGAGGGCGATGATGTCAGTATCACTGGCCCCGTCGGCAAGGATATGCTGCTGCCGGACGACGAGAATGCCAACATCATCATGATGGCGACGGGAACTGGGATTGCCCCGTTCCGGGCCTTCCTCTGGCGTATGTTTAAGGAACATCACGAAGATTACAAATTCAAAGGTAAAGCCTGGTTAATCTTCGGGATTCCCTACACCGCCAACATCCTCTACAAAGAGGAACTCGAACAATTGCAGGCTGAGTATCCCGACCACTTCGAGTTGACCTACGCCATTAGCCGGGAGCAGAAAAACGCCGAAGGTGGCAAAATGTATCTGCAACACCGGATTCAAGAGAATGCCGAGAAAGTTTGGGATTTGGTTCAACAGCCGAATACTCATACCTACATCTGTGGTCTCAAAGGCATGGAAGGCGGTATTGATGAAGGCATGGCCTCGGCCGCCTCGAAACAAGGGGTTGACTGGGATGATTACCGCAAGCAACTCAAGAAAGATCATCGCTGGCACGTTGAAACCTATTAAGGTCAACGGGTTGACGATTGGATAGAGGTAGATGATTCTACCTCTAGGTCTTGTTTTCGTTGTCTTGATTTTGCTTGGATTAGAGCGGTTGCAACAGGGTTCTCTGCCGGGACTCCTGCTGCAACCGCTTGTTTTTTGTCTGGGGACTCCCGGCGATCGCCCTCGGAGAACCTGGTACGCTAGAGTATAGACCCCATACTTGGACTGACAGAGTTGAACACTCATGGAGTATTTAGTTGCCGTTGTTGGCGATCGCATTCAAGCTGAAACTGTCTACACCGACCTGGAAAAAGCGGGGTTTCCTCAGAAAAACCTAAGAATTTTCGGGACTGGGTATCAAACCGAGCAGGATTTTGATCTCGAAGATCCCAATGAAAACGCCAAGCAGCGAGCCTTCCGCATGATGACCTGGTTGATTCCCTTTGGCTTTTTTGGCGGCGTTACCTTTAACGCTATTACCGGGTTACAAACCTTTCCCTGGGCCGGTGTCACGGGAAATCAGGTGATTGGCGGCTTCCTGGGAGCCATTAGTGGCAGTTTAGGGGCGCTTTTGGCCAGTGGAGGGTTAGGGGCGGTGTTGGGCTTTGGCGACTCGCGAACCTATCGCGATCGCCTGGAGCGGGGCGAATATCTCCTGGTTATCGAAGGATCTCGCTTCCAACTCGCCGATGTGCTTCCCATCGTCCGCCGCGCTCGTCCCCTGAGTCTGCAAACCCTGCAAAGCAGCCGCTAAACGCCGCTAAACACCGGACAATCCGGCGATTTCTCCAAATTCACGATTGATATTAACTCTCTATGCTGCCCAAAGATGAACTCCTCAAAGCCGTTGAACACCGCGAGACCTTAACCAAAATCTTAGACCGCGCCGAGGAGGCTCTGCGCACCTGGGAAATCAGTCAAACGGATTTTCTGTCGCCGCCGGAGTTATTCGAGGCGCAGGGGCTGTTTGAGAAGCTAACAGAGCTACAAATGGTTGCCTGGGGGGGTTACCCTCAAGCCGAACGGCAGCGGTTGGCGATCGCCCGCTCGGATTTACCTCTCGACCCCTCTCAGGTTGAGGTGGCGGCCCTGGAGGTGGCGGGAAACTTCCTCTTTGATACCGCCAGCCATCCCGACTTTTTGGGGTCAATGTTGGGAACGGGACTGGTGCGGGAGAAAACTGGCGATATTTTGGTTCTCGGGGAACGAGGCGCTCAGGTGCTGGTGGTTCCGGAGTTGGTGGAGTTCCTGGAGATGAATTTAACGCAGGTGCGATCGGTTCCTGTGAAAACTCGGGCCATTGAGTTAAATGAGTTACGGGTGCAGCCGCCGAAGACCAAGCAAATGACCACCGTTGAAGCCTCCCTGCGGTTAGATGCGATCGCCTCAGCGGGGTTTGGGATGTCTCGCAGTAAAATGGCGGGCCTGATTAGCGGTGGCGATGTCCGCGTCAACTGGAAAGACATCACCCAGCCGAGTTATAACGTCAGTTCCGGTGATTTAATTGCTATTCGTGGCAAAGGACGCTTGCAAGTGGGGGACGTCTCCATCACCAAGAAGCAACGCTATCGGGTGGCTTTAACCCGTTTTCGTTAAAGTTAAAGGCAACTGGCAATTGGGGGATTCTCTCCCAACGTAGAGTATCCTATCAGGCAATCTTTGACGGCTGTGGCTTCAAGTCAGGATCACAAAAGCCGCTTAGGACATTTGTTCCTAAGCGGCTTTCATGGCAACGAGCATGGAGGGATTCGAACCCCCGACCCTCAGAACCGGAATCTGATGCTCTATCCTACTGAGCTACATGCCCTCATATCCCTCCATTGTAGCCCTAATCATCCGACAAAGCAACCCCTGTCTTGAAATTATTGGCATCATTCTTAGCACGAAGGTCAAGAAACCCAGTCAATCTTGGCACTAAGACCACAAAAAACCCGGTTTTGCTAGAAAGCCGGGTTATTAGAGCGTGAAACAGCTCAGAGGGTTCTAAGATAGGTCAACTCGAAACCGTCCGTGGATTTTTGGGAGGCATTTTGACTTTCTTAGCCAAGCCAACTGCTTTTAAGGCACTAATCATCATCCAGGTGACATCAATTTCCCACCATTTCAACCCATGACGAGCTGAGTACTGGAAGGCATGATGATTGTTGTGCCAACCTTCGCCATAGGTGACGAGGGCAACCCACCAGCAGTTACGGGAATCATCACCGGATTCGTAGGTGCGATAGCCAAACTTGTGGGTGGCGCTGTTGACAAACCAGGTGCAGTGGAACATCGCAACCATGCGGACAAAGACACCCCAAACGACAAAGGAAATTCCATTTCCAACCAAGTAATCGCCCAAGAAATACAGGATGACTCCAAGGACAACTTGAATCGGAATAAAGAATTTTTGGCAAAATTGATAGACGGGATCGTCTTCAATATCCTTGATCATTTTGGAGGCTTCTTCCTTGGCGGGAATCTCGAAGAACATCCAGCCAACATGACTCCACCAAAAGCCCTTATTGGAATCGTGAGGATCGGCAGGGGTATCAGAGTATTTATGATGAATGCGGTGCATACCAACCCAGTCCAAGGGACCCGCTTGACATGAGAGGGTTCCACAGAACATTAGGAAATGTTCGAGCCATTTGGGGACTTCATAACTGCGGTGGCTGATGAGACGATGCCATCCCATGGTGACGCCCAAGGCCCCTGTGACCCAGTGTAAAAATAGGGCTACACCAACGCCAGCCCAGGTAAAGGTACTCGGGAAAAACGCTAAGCACGCTAACAAGTGAATGGTGGCAATCCAGATGACTGCAAACCAATTCAGTGAAAGTTTTTGGGGTGTTGCAACTGTCATGCATTAACCTCGTAATGTTTGTTCCATTTTCAGGACGACCTGTTGGATTGTATCAGAATATCGGTACAAAGAGCTAAACTAGATTTCCTTGTGTCTCCTGTACTCTAATCTGGCTCTAAACTCATGAATCTTAAGATTGATTTAACAAAGCTACGGAGAAGCCTCGACGACTCCTTTGCGGCTATAGATGATCGCGTCGAGAAGAATCTGCGACGGGTCTTAACAGCCTACCAAAATCATCGCGTTGGTGTGCGACATTTTGCGAGTGTATCGGGATATGGACATGACGACCTCGGCCGCGACACGTTTGATCGTGTCTTTGCTGAAGTGATGGGGGCCGAAGCGGCTTTGGTGAGAGTGCAGATGGTTTCGGGGACTCATGCGATCGCCTGCGCCTTGTATGGTGTTTTGCGACCTGGGGACGAGATGCTTGCGATCGCCGGAGCGCCCTATGACACACTTGAGGAAGTGATTGGGGTTCGCGGCTCGGGTCAAGGATCGTTGGCGGAGTGGGGAGTAAAGTATCGGGTCTTGCCTCTTACGGACGATGGAACCATAGACTGGAACGGATTGGCCACAGCCATAAGGCCAGAAACACGTTTGGTGTTAATCCAACGCTCCTGTGGATATGCCTGGCGTGATAGCCTGTCTCTTGATGATATCGAAAAAATCATTAAGTGGGTTAAACAGCAAAACCCTCAGACGGTCTGTTTTGTCGATAACTGCTATGGGGAATTTGTCGAAACCCGTGAACCGACAGCCGTTGGCGCCGACTTAATGGCCGGCTCTTTAATTAAAAATCCGGGAGGAACCCTCGTCACGGCGGGGGGGTATGTAGCCGGACGGGCAGAATTGGTCGAACAGGCGGCCTGTCGTCTAACGGCCCCCGGAATTGGCTGTGAAGGCGGAGCCACCTTTGAGCAGAACCGTCTTCTCTATCAAGGATTTTACCTGGCTCCTCAGATGGTCGGTGAAGCTCTGAAAGGAACCTATTTACTGTCGCAAGCCTTTCATGACTTGGGCTATTCGGTCAAACCCCTACCCGATGAGCCTCGTCGGGACATTATTCAGGCGATCGCCCTCCGCAGTCCTGAAAAACTCATCGCCTTCTGTCGCGCCATCCAACGCAACTCTCCCATCGATTCCTATCTCGACCCCATTCCCGCTGAAATGCCCGGTTATGAGACGCCCCTAGTCATGGCAGGGGGAACCTTTATTGATGGGAGTACCTCAGAATTCTCCGCCGATGGTCCTCTGCGTGATCCCTACGTAGTCTTTTGCCAGGGCGGAAGTCATTGGACTCAGGTGGCGATCGCCCTCGAAGACGCCATTAAAGCGATTCAGAACCTCGAACAGCACTAATCCACGACGCATCCTAGACCGAACCTCAGTAAATACACTGAGGTTTCTTACTAAAACCTCATTATAATCAGCAATTACACCCTACTTTTGAAGGGGTTTAACATACTTGCGCGTAAACACGTACAACACAACTATTGCAACGAACTAAATACGTGTTTACCAGCAATTTCGTAGGTATTTTACACAAGCTTCACATAAAGTTTATTGAATCCTTGCAGACAACCTCCGTATCCTCGTTAATATAGTAATTAGGAATCTGAATTTCCCCACGACATGGGGGTTTCCGGTTCTCAGGGAAAGCTCCCAGACAACTTTTGGCTGTGTTCAAGTCTACAGAGCTCCCGTCAGTTTTCCAGTTAATTCTAACTTTAATCAGGGAACTGAATTATTCTAAGTGCATCGTCTAAAGAATCCCGGCGTTCTGGCAATGAATGTGATCGAAAACACAGCAAAGTCTCTATTCCGATCGCGGCACAACGACCCAAACATCCCTAATATTTAAAGTATCCAACCTGGAGGACTCTCTCATGCAACTACGAACAGCACTCACCTATACAGCCCCCATACTCAGTGCCTCACTCGCCCTTGGTGCGTTGGCAGCACCAGCAGCAGCATTCAGTATGAATTCGGGTGAAAAATTCGGAACCGACGGGCTGCTCTTTACCGAAGACACCGAAGTGACCTTCGACTTTGGCAACACCTTTGGCGCCTACGTCTCTAGCCTAGGCATCTACGAAGTCGATGGAACCACCACCACGGAAGTCAAAACCCTATTTTCCGAAACCGATCAAGCCGACGACGGACAGGATGCCACAACCGGCTGGGTGGGAACCAGCGGTGGTGCTGGTAGCGTCGTTGCAAATTCCACCGCTTCCTACATATTCAAAGCTAACGTTGAATATGCTCTTGGGCTAGCCAGTCGCCGTTCGGATGGTAGCCTCGTTAACACCGTCTTCTCTAGCAATAGCCTGAACTCCTTTGGAGGCGAGAATACCCAGCAATTCGTCTTTGGCTCTCATGGTGCTTTCGATGGTAGCCAGAATAACGACACTCAAACCTTCGACAATCCTGAAGATTTCATCAGTGGTAATCCCCTCGCCGGCTCCCTCGCCTTAGGGATTGACGATCGCGGTAATAACAACGACCGTGACTTCCAAGACATGGTTCTCTCGGCACAAGCTAAACGTGCTAGCGCCGGTGTCCCCGAGCCTTCTGTCGTCTTTGGCTTAGCCGCCATGGCCGGTGGATTCGCCAGCCTACGTCGTCGTCGCGACAGCTAATTCCTGACCCTCAATGGAACATCGATTGAGTCCCCCCAGGTTCCGCTCAACAGATGTTTAAAGGTTTCATCACCCCCCAGTCTTGGCCTCCTTTCGCCGGACTGGGGGGTTTTGATATATCGTTCAGCTTAACCGCTAGGAGCCCCGCACTGTACCCGAAGGGTCAGTGTCGGGAGGAATAGCGGGGGCGTTGATGGGGTTCAATGCCCCATCAATGCCTAGACTTCTAATGTATTGACGCAAAACGTCGGTTTGATTGCGCTCCGTGAGTTGGCAATATCGGTCTAAATGCTGCTTTTCAACGTCCGAGAT
>NZ_JAWOCL010000008.1:0-5949 GCF_046483825.1 Sodalinema sp. | reverse complement strand
TCTGGAGCGTGCTCAACGCCTTTCGGCAATCAGAGGAATTAAACTTGTCAACAACCGCGACAAAGTTAACGTGACGTTGGTGCTCAACGCCTTTCGGCAATCAGAGGAATTAAACGATAGGTGTTGAGGGTGCTTATTGCGTCCCCCATGTGCTCAACGCCTTTCGGCAATCAGAGGAATTAAACTTCGACCCTGGAAACCGCCATAGAGCTTCGTTTCCCAGACCATTTCACAAGGATACCATCCGGATAGCTTGACCCATCCTCAAGAGCCTCCGCAGCCGCCAACCGCAGACCCCACAAACCTAGACAGAGACCGACTTTCCAGACATTGCAAGCAACATCGGCACCTCCTAAAAGCCCAAAACCCTGAACCAACAGGCATTTCAGCCATAGGTCACCCCTCACTTGAGCCAACATCCAGCTATCCTTGCACATTCTCCTCCCCTACCAAGAACCGTCGCAGTGCTCCGCCTATACCGCGAAGCGGTTAGGGGGTGGTGAGGCGACGGACGACCGTTGGCGCAGCCTGCCAAAGGCATAGGGAGTCATTGAGACAGTCTAGGAAGCAGACAGTCATTTCTTAGGGTATAATGGGTTGATGTTAAACATGACGTGGGAATTTAAGCTAGAGCCAACGGTTGAGCAGGTTTCAGAGATTGAGCATATCCTTGATGTGTGTCGCAGTGTCTGGAATTTTGCCTTGCGCGAACGCAAAGACTGGCTCAATTCCCGCAAGTCTCGAGTGAATGCCTGTTCAATTCGGCAGGAGTTCATCTTGCCAGCCGATGCACCATTCCCCAGCTATGCGCGACAATGCAAGTCACTGACAGCGGCCAAGACCGATTTTCCCCGACTCAAGACCGTTAATGCCCAGGTGCTCCAGCAAGTGATCAGGAAACTGGAAGCTTCTTGGGAGTCATGGCGGCTAAAGCGTTCAGGGTTCCCTCGATTCAAAAAGCCGAATCGGATGAGAAGCTTTGTCTTCCCTCAGATGCTTAAGAACTGCATCACCCCCGATGGAATTAAGCTACCTCAACTGGGATTGGTCAAGGTGCGCTGGTCAAGGGAAATCCCTGACTTGTTCGAGGTGAAGCAAGCCCGAATCGTTCGTAAGGCGTCGGGCTATTTCGTCATACTTAGCCTTCAGGCTGACGTTGATATTCCGGCGGTGATGCCTCATGGGCATCCGGTGGGAATTGATGTTGGACTGGAATACTTTCTTTCAACGTCTGATGGAGAACAGGTCAAGCGACCTCGCTTTTTCAACGCTCTGCACCGCAAGCTGAGATTGCTGCAACGCCGATTGAAGAACAAGCAGAAGGGGTCGGCCAACTGGCTGAAGCTCCAGAAGAAAATTTCGAGAGTCCATCAACGCATTGCCGACACACGAAAAGACTGGCATTTTAAGCTGGCCCATCATCTCTGTGATAATGCTGGGATGATTTTTGTGGAAGATTTGGACTTCCGCATCATGGCCAAGGGAATGTTGGGCAAGCATACGCTAGACGCGGGGTTAGGGCAGTTTACCAATCAAATCTTGCCATGGGTAGGGTTCAAACGTGATGTGTATTACGGCAAAGTTGATGCGCGAGGCACGTCTCAAGAGTGTCCGGATTGCGGGGCAGAGGTTCGCAAAGACCTTTCAACCCGAATCCATCATTGCCACAACTGCGGGTCCATCAAACCCCGTGATGTGGCCAGTGGACAAGTCATCGCTGCCCGTGGGCAACGGGTGGTTGAAATGGCCTGTGGAGGGGAGGCGGCAGGGGCTGGGGTCACCCAGTCTAGCTGGCACCCGTTGAAGCAGGAAATCTTTGGGGCGACCCAGGGAATCTCCACGCATAATCTTTGATTGGCGTGGAGAGGATGTCAAATCACCCGATAGGGCAACTCATCCAAAGACCAAGCCTCAGGACGATTATATTGCGGCAAATCCCGAACACATTGGTGAGACAGACGAATCAGCAATAACTCATCCTCCGTCGTCAAAATCGACTCCAGTTGCCATCGCAGTTTCTCCCGCTCCCGTGGATTGAGCCAACAGCGAAACATCGAATACTGCAAACGACTCCCATATCCCTGAAGCAGCTTATAGGCTTTCCGCCAACGCTTGGGAGAGCGAATGTCATAGGCGACAATGTACCAGTGATGCAATTCAGCCATCTTTTCTGACCTCCCTAACGAACCACAGAACGAGCAAACACATTCGCTTCCCCAGACCACTCTTTTTCCAACAGCCGCACCTCCAACTCCAACAAACGACGGTAGGTGAGGGAGTATTTGAGAACTGGGTGTTTCCAACTCTCCCCCTTGCGCCGCTCATAAATCTCGATGAACCGGCGACGGCCCGCCTCACTCAGCCACACCCGATCGCCGCGAATGTCAAAATCCCCCTCAATATCCCACTGACCGCGATTCACCGATGCCAAAATGGGCATATCCACCAGAGGAACCCGGAAAATTTCCATCAAATCCAATCCCAGGGGAGGAGCCTGAGAGCGCAACTGGTGATAAAACCCCAACCCAGGCTCCAATCCCACAGTCAAAATGGCATTGATGACGTCCTTGAGTAACAAACTGTAGCCAAATCCCAAGAGCGCATTAAAGCGATCCTTGGGGGGACGGCGGTTGCGTCCGTTGAACTGCAAGGTTGCAGACACTTTAGGAGACACCAGTTGCCCCAAACCGGAAAAATAGAGCGCCGCTAAATTGCCCTCCAACCCCAACAGTTGCTCCAGAGACTCGGCCCGCTCAATCCCTTTTAACAGCCGCTTCATGGCGGTCACCACCGACTGCACGGCTTCCGTCGAACCGTTAAGGTTACGTTTACCTCGCATGAGAAACTGACGTTGGCCCTTGGCGCGACAGGCCACCAAACGCCGCGCTAAATCCAGACAAACCTCAGGCTGGGTGAGGGCGCGATATTGCCCACAGCGCCGTTGTAGACTACCTTGTCGCCAATCCAAACTCCCCACATAGCGTCCCCCACCGGAAATCCAATGCACGCCAATGTCGTGATAGGTGCATAGATGCAGGGCCTGGGTGGAAATTTGCGAAAAACTGTGCAGCACCACCTGTTGCACTTGACGCACTGAGAGGGTTTCGACGGGAGCATTGCGACGGCTAATCTTCAACTGCTCCCCGGTACGTCCCACACGAGTTCCTGGTTCTAGGATATGGACAATCTGACGGTCATCATCTTTGGGAAACAGCCGTGGCGGCTGGTGGCTCTCATCTTGGGCAAACCGAGTTTCTTCTGGGAGACAGACGGGCGCTAAGGAACAGGCCCCACAGAGTCGTTCGTTGTCCGTCACTGGGGGACGTTCCCGAGACTGACGCAAACTCTGGGCTTGCTCAATGGCGGCTTTGACATCGGCACGACCTTGTTCATCAAAGGGAATTTTCACCAAGGTGTTATCCCCGTGATAGCGGATGCGACCTTCTTGAATGGGATGTTGGGCAAGGGTTTCGAGGAGACAGCAATAGGCGAGGATTTGTAGGCGATCGCTCTCCCAAGCCTGAGCCTGTTTATCAGCATCACGATAGCATCGTCCCTTCTTATGTTCATAGGGAATCAACTGGCCATCCCGAGTCCGTAGAGCATCCACTCGACCCCGCAATCCCAGATGTTCATCGGTGATAAAGAAATCCTCCCAATCTCCCTCCTCCTGCCGTTCTAGCTCAGCGTGTAGCCGACGACCTTCAAACACCGCTTGATTTTGGCTATAGAGTTCCTCGACTTCTTCGAGATAGAACAGTCGCGGACAATAGGCAAAGGCGTGTAAGGCGCAGACTCGTAAAGTTGAGGTGAGAGCCGTGCTAGTTTTCGTCATGGTTGACGCTCCTGAATTCACTTCAGGTTTAGTTTAAAAAAGGGAGTCGGCAGTCATACTTCCGACTCCCAAAAAATTGGCATAAAGGATGATATTGCTTAAAAAATGTCCCCGGTGAGCAGTGAAAGTTCCGGGAATAGCGAATCCTCAATCGACTCCGGTTTCTGATAAATTCGCGGCATCTGATTGGGGGCAAAGACGGTGAGACTCTGATGCTGGGAATCGACCACCCAAACTCGTAACACTCCCGCTAATAGATAGGCGCTGGCTTTCTCGGCGATCGCCCCAAAGGATTGACCCGGCGAGACAATTTCTACCACTAATTCTGGTGCAACGGGACAAGGAGCATCCTCATCCCAATCGGGGGAAAGCCGTTCAAAGGAGATATAGAGTAAATCCGGGACAGGAACCCAATCGTTGCCATTGCGTTGCAGTCGAACGGCCCATTCGGGTTGAACAAAGCCTTTGTCTGTCGCCCAAGCTTCGAGTAAAAACAGGAGTTTCTTTTGGCTACGAGAATGGCGAAATTTGGGCGACATTTTGGGGATTGCTTGTCCATCGAGGAGTTCATAGGTGACATCACTCTCAGGTAAGGCTAGGAAGTCATCGAGGGTGAGGGGAGAGGTGGTAATCATGGCTCATAAGGATTCTACAATCCAATAAGGGTCTAAAAACTAGACCCCATTCTGATATTTACTGATAACGTTTGCGGCGTTTAGGCGTTGATTGAGATGGAGTTTTGGGAGGTTTAATTGTGACCCAAGATTGTTCACTAAACTCTCTATCAGACTCCTGGAGTGAAAACCGTTGAAATGTACCTCGGCTTGTTTTACGGTCAATCCAAACAGGAAGTCCAATTAACCCACGTTGGTCTTTAATCAACCAGCGAATTGCACCATCTGTCGGTCGATAAGCACGAATCCCATTCACCATGGCCCAAGACTCCCCTAAACTCAAGCCACCAAATCGCGAGAGTTGTTCAGGAGTCGATTGGGCAATCTTGAGGCGATCGCACAGAGGAACTGACGCCGTTTCTTCCTCTGAATTCACCCGAACAGTTATTTTTACATCCGTTAAAACCTCTTGAAAATTAGGTTTAGAAAACTGAGCTGAACGATAGTTTCCTTGATGTGTTTTACTGAACTTATGATGTCGCTGTTTCCGAAGTATCCGGGACACGGAACTCTCATCCCCTAATATCCCAATCGCTAGTTGAACCCCCACATGAGCCATTAGGTCTTCTTCGCCTACCCAAGAGAGAAGACAACCATACACGGTCGTTGGAGGGGGATAGCGATAGGTTTCTTTATAATCACGAGCAAAACTACGAGGAAAACTGGTACAAGGACAGTCAATTAACAGGCAATTGTCCATTAGCTTGAGACCTCCATCTGGGCTAATTTTTGCTTGGCGTTCTCTTTTGCCTCTTTGACCCCTGGATAAAGTTGAACCCCCAATTCTCGCAAGGTTTCTCCATAAGGTGTCGCCGTGATTTTCCCACCTACAATTAGCTCGTCAGCCGCAATATCTCCGGCGCGGATTAACCATTCAAGTTCAGGACAGCCAACGGCTTCTCCAACTCGCTTAAAACTCCCCATAATCCAAGGACTGGGGTCAGATGTCACCCGAAGAATAATCGACTCGGGACGAAATTCAAAGAGAAAACGGGAATGATTCCCCCCCACATGACGAACTCCCACCAATGCGTCCAGTAATAAGGAGGCGCGATCAGGTTGTTTCAGATGATCGGGCGTGAGTGCAATGGTATATTGATAGGCGGTCAGGTGCATCTGGGTTTGGTGAATGGACGTGTTCCCTTTTTTACCTCCCTTAGAGCCAAATGCAACATCACCCCAGTAGGGATCGAGACTAACGGCTCGGCAGACTTCTAAGGCTCCTCGACGTTTTATCGTTGAACTTTTCTTAGCATCCATGTAGCCAAAAAGGTCATCATCAATGAATTTTTCGGCGCTATATTTCTCATCCTTGAACTCATATTTTTCCTCATCGGGGTCAAAGGTTCGATTGATTTGGTCAGGATAGTGATGCTGGAAATACTCCCGCAATGCCCAACGAATGGCATCAGCACTGACGGTTGTATATTGGTCGTTTCC
>NZ_JAWOCL010000007.1:0-26506 GCF_046483825.1 Sodalinema sp. | reverse complement strand
GTGTTTTTACTCAAGAATCACCCTGAAGAGGCTCTACCCCGCCTAGAATACGCCGTTGGTTGGCTGAATCGCTCGATTTCGGCGCCCCCTTGTCCTCAACATGGCGATCGCCGTTAAGGGGTCAGCCTCACATCATCTTTAATCATCAAGACGACGTCGGGTTTTGGGGATACATTTCCCCAGATGCAACTCCCGCTGGTGCGGATACCATTCCACCCGATCAAAGATTTGCCGGAGGATGTAAAAGCCTCGCCCACATTCGGAGGTATCCTCGGGCAAGTCGTGGTTAATGCGCTCGCAGCAGCATTGTCCAAAGGGTTCGGCTCCCTGATCACAAATCGTCCACCAATACACGTCTTTGCTCGCCCAGAAGCGAACGGCAACCGTTTTCTCGGTATCGAGTTGGTTGCCGTGGGTGGCGGCGTTGACAAGCGCTTCTTGAAGCCCCAAACGAAGTTCAGGCTCCAAATCCGGAGGGATTTCACTGAGAAGAAGGTCAAGAATTGGACACAGATAAAGCGTCGAAGCAAAACTGATTGTCCCTTGGCAACGCCCACTCGTCGGTGACAGGGGAAGAGCCATTACTGAAAAAACCATGGATCTCTCAGCTTAATAGAGGTTTACAAGGTCTAAGTGATAGGGTCATGGGAGTTACCGCATTTATCCAACGCTAATGCTTTTATTCTAGCGAAATCTTCCCAGAAATCGTCAAAAAATGCAAGTCGACTGTCTTTGAACCCCTCATCGGCACCCTGCAAATTAAGCGGCTCTTACCAGCATAACCGAGAGGATGCAGGCCGGTAGAATCGCAAAACCGCCGGGAAACTCCTCTTGAAACTTGAGTCTGCTTGATGGGAAATCGGGAGCTTGATTTGGTTAGAATGCAGAACCGGAACGGCATTTTTTCGGGTGATTAGCCGGGTGATTCGGCAGGTTATTACTGTTTGTCAAGGGAGTTCAGAGATCATGTCATTGGATTATGACGTTATTGTGTGTGGGGGAGGGCCATCCGGCGCCACGGCAGCCATTGAGGCGGCTGAAGCCGGATTGCGGGTTGCTCTACTCGAAAAGCAGCGATACCCCCGTCATAAGCCCTGTGGTGGGGGGATGCCAATGCGGGTGGGAACCTGGCTTCCTGGGGGCATTCCTGAGGGGGTGGTGGAAACGTCAGTTCGCTATCTCTATCACACTTGGAAGTTCCAAGAAGGGCATTTGGGGGCGGTTGGTCCCTCAGAACCCTCAGAACCCTCATCGGCGTCGTCTTTGGCGTTGTGGATGGTGCAACGCCCCGAGTTTGATAATGCTCTCGTGATGCAGGCGCAACAGGCGGGGGCTGTGGTCAAGGATGGGTTGGTGGTGCGATCGCTGACCCGAGATGCCGATGGCGTGACGGTGAAGGCGTCGGGTTTGGGGGATGGTCGTCGGATCACCTGGAGCGCGCGCTCGCCTCATGTCATCGGCGCCGATGGGGCGAATGGGGTGGTGGCGAAGGCGGTGAAGCTGCGATCGCGGCGGCGTTTGGCCTTTGCCCTGGAAACGGAACTCCCTCATCACTGGGAGTCGGGCCATCCCTATCTACGGCCTGATGTCGCCCATTTAGAGTATGGCGCGGTTCGCCGAGGCTATGGCTGGATTTTTCCCAAGGCGGAGAGCCTGAATATCGGGGCCGGGGTGTTTTATCCCCATAGGGGCCAACAGGGCAATTTCCGGAGCTTACGGGAGGAGCTAGAACAGGTGATTGAGGGCTATTATCGCCAATTTGACCTCAATCCGAGCCGAGAGCGGTTTCCTCTCTATGCTCACCCCCTGCCGCTATGGCAGGGACGGGAACCTCGACAGACCCCTGGAGGACAGGTTTTATTGGTAGGAGATGCTGCGGGATTGGTGAATCCCTTTTTTGGTGATGGAATTTTGCATGGGATCAAAAGTGGTGCGATCGCCGCCGGGGCGATCGCCAGCCAACAGGCCCATGACTACAGTCGCATCCTCCATCAGGAGGTGGCCCTCAACTTTGATGCCGCGCGACTACTGGCGGGATTTTTCTATCGCTTTCCTCACTGGTGTTTCACCCACGTCGTTCAGCGCCCTGACGGAACCGAAGTGGCCGCCCGGCTCCTAGCCGGAGATTTGACATTTTCGCGAGTCTCCGGACGCTTTGCCCAATACGTTGGACGCCAACTCCTCAAGAGAGCCTAATCTCGGGGCTTGCACCTTGAGTCTCTTCCAGGCGGCTATGACCGTCGATCCTCAAAATGCCGCAAATTTTACCACAAAACTCTAAAAACAGGATGGAGGGAGGAACCCCCTACGTGGCAATTCAATCTACAATTGATTCAGATCAACTTAGTCTTCAAGGCCTCGTTCGGCAAGGGCGAACCGTCACAAGACTGTTACGAAGCGGCTGAAGCTCAAGAGTTCAACGGGGGAGTTATGGATAAGTTACCCGTTAGCGTTGACATTTTGACCACTTCATCGTTTACCACTATCACTCATGCACTTTAGTATCGTCATCACCACCTACAACCGTTTAGACCTTCTCAAACGAGCGATCGATAGTAGTTTAGCGCAATCGTCTCCTTGTGAAGTTGTAGTGGTCGATGACTGTTCAACTGATGGAACTGAGGCGTACATAAAAGACTTACAGCAGCATCTGATCACCCAAGAAGATTATCGCCTCCTCTATCACCGCAATGAAACAAACTCCGGTCATTCAGCCAGTATGAATATCGGGGTTAACCGAGCCTCAGGAACCTGGATTAAACCCCTCGATGACGATGACTACCTAGCTCCCCACTGCATCCAAACCCTATGGCGTGCCATTCAAAGTCATCCAAAGGCTGTTATTTGTTCCTCTCAAGCCGATCAAGTTGATCCCCAAGGGATTGTGCTTCATCGAACTCCCCGTGCTGGCCCTGGAAAAGCCTTTGTCATTCCTCAAGAAGATATCCATTATGGGATGCTCCTAGAAATTGTCCCCTTTGGAACTCCAGTTCAGGTCGCCTTTCGTCGCAGCGCCTTTTTAGAAGTCGGGGGCTGGGATTCTCAATTTGACGGAAACTGCGATGATATTGACTCTTGGATCAAAATTGCCACCTTGGGCGATGCAATTTTCATCAATGACTGTCTAGCCTATCGAACAATCTGGGAGGGGGCATTAAATCATAAAATATCGCTCCAGAAGCGACTGGACACCAATATTTTAATGAAAAAAAAGATCTATGCCTGTGTCGATTCGAGATATCAGCCCTCGATCCCTAAGCTAGATCATGTTATTGCCTATTTGCGTCTTCATTGGGCCGGGGTGGCTTTAAAGCAAAAGCAGTTTCGGGATGTCCTATCAATTCTCTCCTTTGCCATCTTCTGTTTTCCCGCCTGGGAGTTATTAGTGCGTGCGGTCTTGTTTCGTCAAAGTCCTTGGCTGTCTCGCAGCGGCTGGTTTAAAGAGCATCCTTTCCGGACTCCGGGACAAGTGTTGTCAAAAGATGCCCAAAAATCCTTAGCTCATCAGGTTAGACTGGAGTCTGCTCGCTACAGTTTCCAACTTCAGCAAAGCTGGTTGGAGTTTAAAAAACGACAATGGAAAACAGGCTGGGCCTTGGGTCGCCATGCTCTCATCAAACTCTTGAAAGCTCCCGTATCGCACCAACTCTCCTCGCGCTGGAACATTCGTAAAATTCCGCTACATCAACAGGCCAGTGCTAATGCCAGTTTACTCGAAGATATTTATGATATTCTGCAACAAAAATATGAATCACGCATTCCCGATTTAAAAGTCTTGCAACATTATCTGCATTTACGTTGGAGCTGGGCGGCACTGAAGCAAGGTAAACTCTGCACGGGGCTGAAAATTGCTCTTCCTGCCGTCTTCGATCTAAAAGCTTGGCAGACTTGGCTAAAAATTGTACGCTTGCAACATCAACAAGAGCGTCATAACTCCGTGCGGCGGCAGGTGATTGATACCCTCGATGATCCTCAAGATGATTCTCCCGCTAAGTCTTAAGGAGACTAAGGTGGGGGGACTGGGGCGATCGCCCGCTCGACTGGGCCAGCCTGTTCATGGCACTCAATGTCACAATACATCCAGAGCCAACCTTGATACCCTACTGTGATTATGTCGAACACTCGTAGCAGCACATTTCTTGGAGGACTCCTCATCGGTACCGCCATCGGGGCGGTCAGTGGCATTCTCTTGGCCCCCAAGTCCGGTAAAGAAACTCGTCGTATGGTCAACAAATCCTTGCAAGCGATGCCCGAATTAGCCGAAGATATTTCTTCAAATGTGCAATTACAAGCCGATCGCCTCTCGGAAACCAGCTTACGCAACTGGGAAGCGACGCTGAAACGATTGCGCGAGGCGATCGCCGCCGGTGTCGCTGCCTCGCAATTGGAACAGGAACGCCTACGCCTGGCCAGTTCCGATGACGATTCCTCTGCTTCTGTGACTGATCGCATAACCCAGCCCCGTGAGTGACCCCATTTTTTGGTTAGGACTATCTGTTGGCCTGGTGGCCGTGAGTCTTCTGACTGTGTTGTTAGCCTTGCTACCCGCAGTTGGGGAACTGCAACGCGCTGCTCGTAGTGTCGAAAAACTGGCGGACACCCTCTCCCGAGATTTACCGCCAACCCTCGATGCGTTGCGTTTGACAGGACTCGAACTCGGCGAACTCTCTGATGATGTCAGTTCCAGCGTCAAGAATGCCGGAGAGGTTGTCGAACAAGTCAATCAAAGCGTCACTGGAGTCCGCAAACGCGCCCAATGGCTGCGCGGCACAACTCGCAGCCTCAGCAGTGGCGTTCGCACCGCCTGGACCGTGTGGCGCAATCCCTCGGCACTGCGCCAAGATGATTGAGTCTCCGATGGTTATTCACGGGCCGTTCATCGTCGATCGCGTTTTGGCTGTTCCGCTGTTCCCCCTCTGGCCATCCCCAACCCAGTGGGGTTAAGAGCGGGTTGTTGCCTGTTGCCTGTCGCCTTCTTGCCCCTTGCCTTTTTCCCTATGAAACCCAGTCAGCGTCAAAAAAAGAATACGTCTAAACGGAACCGCTCTCTTTGGTTTGAGAAACTGATGGCAATTCTTGCTGTTTTGGATGTGGGGTTGGTTTTATTTGATCTCAGCTATATCTCTTGGCGCAATTTTTACTATCGCTATGGCCCGGAAGCTATCCATCAATGGTATGACCCGATTAAAGGGATTGAACCCCATCGAGATACCGAGAAATATCTGGATACGGTTGATGAGTTCAGGGCCGAGGTGGCGGCCAACGGGATCAATTCTGAGGAGGTCGCTCCCTTGTTGGAGGAACTTGGCGATCGCAGTGAAACCATGATTGACGAGAATCCCTTTCAAATTGCCGATAAAACTGGAGATCTCGAACGCATCAAAAATCGGATGCGCGATCGCCTAAATAACGAATCCGCCAAAGATTCCTTCGATGAATTTTGGAGCCGCGATTACCTCACGTCCAACTCTTGGCAAGACGAAATGGACTTTTTTGAGTCGGAAATTCGTCCCCAACTGGAGATGAATTATTTCCGCTCGATTAGTATTCGCGGAACCTTTACAGACCGGTTTTGGCAAATTGATGTTTGGTTTATCCTGATCTTTGCCTTAGAACTTTTAGCCCGAACCTGGACAATCTCTCGTCGCACCAAACTCTCTTGGCGGGATGCTTGGCTGTTGCGCTGGTATGATTTCTTCCTGTTGATTCCCTTTTCGGGTTTAGGATTTCCCGTCTTTGCTCTCACTCGCCTGATTCCTGTAGCGGTTCGCTTAGATCAGTCAAATCTTGTTGATTTGAAGCCCTTACGCCGTAAAATCAATCAAGGGGTCGTCGCCGCCTTGGCTGGAGAAATTACGGAAACCGTCGTTGTTCGGGTGATTGATCGTCTTCAGGATGCCATTGAAAATGACGGTGTTGCTAATTTGGTGCGGTCCTCGGATCGTCAGTATATTGATATCAATGATCGTAATGAGGTCGAGATTCTCTCTCAACAACTGGTTCGGATGAGTTTGTATGAAGTCTTTCCGGAAATTAAGCCTGATTTAGAGGCGTTGCTTCTCCATAGTTTAACGAGTGGTGTCAAAGATATGCCACTGTACCAGAATTTACAGAATTTACCGGGAATGCAAGATCAGCCGGAACAGTTGGCTCGGGAGGTGATTCGTCGGACTACCGATAGCCTTTATGATATCCTCAAGGGTATGATTGAAGACCCCGTGGGGGCGGAACTATTTAATAATATGGCTCAAAATTTCACGAAGGTAATGCAACGGGAAATTGGCCAACCGGATAACGCCGCTGAAATCCAAATTTTGCTCTCAGACTTCCTAGAAGAGATGAAGATCAATTATTTCCGCCGCGAGGAGATTGAGGATGTTGAAGACTTCGAGGCGGTGATTGAAGAAACTCGTCAGTTGCGAGAAGCCGCTCAGAAAAAATAGTCGAGTCATGGATCATGGGCGTTGACAAAAAACGGTCTCCAAAACTACGATGAATCGGTGACTTGGCATTCTAAACAGGTCAGTTCTGTCGGAGAGAGCCAACCACGCAAAAAGTAGTAAATCGTCAGGAGATATTCATCACTGAGTTGAGTTGATAGCATTAGCCCCCGATGACTGGGCATCAGGGATTCAAGAGTGAAGATGGGATCTTGTGTTTCATTGGGATCGATGAAAGCGACATAGTCGGTGGGGCGAGGAATCACCGCCATTCCCCCCTGCACAAAGGAACTGGCACTGCGATACATCGATAACGCTCGTGTAACCAGAAGAATCGGGGAGTCGATGTCATTCTCGGCGAGTAGATCGCGTACTCCTAAGACACTACGTCGCAGATTGGGGGAATTGGGATCAATTAAAATACTGGTTCTGGGAACCCCCAAGCGGCTAAGAAGTTCGGCGGCGAGTTCCGCTTCATTGCTGGAGGCGGCTGCATCCTCGGATTCGGCATCTGGACGGGGAAAATGCAGCCGATCGCCGCCGCTGACGACAATACGGGTGATGCCTCCAGCTTGGTAGAGTTGATTGGCATAGAGGATGAGGTTGCCGCGATCGCCGAGTTGGAGTTGCGATCGCCCCTCCACTTGTGGCTCGACCGTGTCATGAGCTAATAACACCAACGTCTCCGCCGTCTCCGTTTGGGTGAGGTTAGCCAAGCGAGCCACCTGGCGTTCGACAGAGCTGTGATACACCCATTGCCAGAGAAACGGGGTACTAAACAGCCACAACAGCACAAAAGCACTGCGAATCTGATTCTGAGCCGCCTTACTGATGCCCCCATCCTTGATACCTCGCAAACATTGAGCCAGTAGTAGCCAAACAATGCCCAGCGGTTTGAAGGGAAGCGAGAGAATGCCCCAGGCCGTGGTGGCCGTGCGATCGGTGGGATCAACAAACAGCAAGACCACGAACACCGCCAACAACAGACCGCCGAGAAAGGTGAAGTACGCCTTGGGAACAATCCTGAAAAAGACGTAAAAAAAGATAACCAGAACGAGCAGCCAGAGCAGGACTCGCGTCAGGACTAAAAACATGACCTTCCCTCTGTTCCCCCGAGTTCATTGTGGCATCCGAGCCAGGCCGACCTGAGCCTCTAACCCCTTAAATGTGAATTTAGGTTTCGGGTTTTGACTAATTGTTGCAATCTTTAGGTTTTCTTTAGAAGTGCCGATAAGATGTGTAACTGGGAGCTTTCGGGTTCTGAGACTGTGAGAAAGAGCGCCATGAATGTCAGTCATCTTCTGAGACGATATGAAGCGGGAACAACCCAATTTCAAGGAGTTGAACTCCCCGGAGCCAACCTTGTCCATGTCACCCTGATTGCGGTGAATCTGAGTCAGGCCAATTTAAGGGGGGCTGACCTGCAACGAGCCTTTCTAACCAAATCAACCCTGAGCCGAGCCAAGTTGAACTGGGCGAAACTCAACTATAGCAAACTCAGTGACGTCCAGGCGATCGCCGTAGATCTCACCAAAGCCGAACTCTGTGGGATCTTTGCCGTCAATGCCAACTTAGCCCTAAGCCAACTCAGCGGAGCCAATCTCCAAGGCGCGAACCTGCGAGGGGCCAATCTCCAAGGCGCGAACCTACGGGGGGCCAATCTCCAAGGCGCGAACCTGCGAGGGGCCAATCTCCAAGGCGCGGATTTAGCCTGGGCTAACCTATCCGAAGCCCGTCTAATCGATAGCCAACTCGACCCGGCCCAACTCACCCATGCCAACCTCAACGGGACTTACATCAACCGAAGTGATGTGCCGGTGCTAAATACCAGTCGCCCCAGTCCAGAGAACAACCTAAGGACAGTCCGCTGGGTTGGTGACGCCTCAGGGCAACGAAAGCGTAAAGCCACCCCTCTCCAAAACAGTCTTATGGTATTATCGTCCTAGGCTGACGGGTCTAGTGGCTAGACTCCGTTCCTAAGACGATCAACCAGTTAAACACATTCTGGCGTTTGGCAATGAGCATCACCGATGCTCAGATCCCTTTTGACGGAATACCTCCAGCGGTCTGACCGACAAAAGGGGGTAGCACCTGTTTAAGGGAGTCAAACGATCCAGCCAATCTGGTGAAGTGGGTATGCGCCCACTTTTTTTGTTGCTATTTGGCTTATGACCCATCCGCTGATTCCTCAAATCTTAGACCTTGCTACCCCGGTCGCCGAAGACTTGGGGTTAGATGTCGTCGCTGCGGTTTTTCAGACCAACCAGCGCCCTCCTGTCTTGCGGATTGACATCCGTAACCCCCAGGATGAGACGAGCCTCAACGATTGCGAAGCCATGAGTCGTGCCTTAGAGGCCGTGCTAGATGCCAGTGACTCCATTCCCGACGCTTATATCTTAGAAGTATCGAGTCCAGGATTATCCGACATCTTGAGTAGCGATCGCGACTTTGTCGCCTTCAAAGGATTTCCCGTCAAGATCACAACGAGCGAACCCTACAAGGGGCAAACCCATTGGACGGGTCATCTAATCGAACGAAATGATGACAAGGTTCGCCTTAGTTGTAAAGGGAAAGCGATCGCCATACCTCGGTCCCTTGTCATCAACGTGCAACTCAACTAACCCCCACTACGGTCACGAAGCACCACGTCCTCCCCTGACTTGACCCGAGTCAGACCGTCAAACGGTTCAACAACGGTCGAACATCAGCGGGAGCGTTCCTTAGACCCTTTTCATCCATCACTCAGTCGAACATTTATCAGGAGAGTTAAACATAATGTCTATGGTCAGCCTGCCCGGATTGGCAGAAATGATCGATAACATTAGCCAAGAACGGAACTTACCCAAACCCGCTGTCCAAGCAGCACTCCGGGAAGCCCTCCTCAAAGGCTATGAACGCTATCGTCGCACCCAACGTCTGGCCAAAGCCAGCAATAGCGAAAACGACGAAGCCCAATTTGACGACGACTACTTTGAAAACTTTGAAGTCGAACTCGACGTCGAAGAAGAAGGCTTCCGTGTCCTAGCGACCAAAGCCATTGTCGAGCAAGTCAGCATCAGCGATCGCGAAATTTCCCTCAACGAAGTCCTCGAAGTCGCCGCCGAAGCCCAACTCGGCGATACCGTCGTTCTCGACGTCACCCCAGAACGAGACGACTTTGGCCGCATGGCCGCGATTCAAACCAAACAAGTTTTGGCCCAAAAACTGCGCGATCAACAGCGTAAACTCATCCAAGAAGAATTCCTCGACCTCGAAGGCGAAATCCTACAGGCCCGAGTCCTACGCTTCGAGCGTCACTCCGTCATCGTCGCCGTCAGCAGCGGCTTTGGCCGTCAAGAAGTCGAAGCCGAACTCTCCAAACGAGAACAACTCCCCAACGACAACTACCGCGCCAACGCCACCTTCAAAGTCCTCCTCAAGCGCGTCTGCGACGGTCCCCATCGTGGTCCTCAACTTCAAGTGTCTCGCGCCGATGCCGGCTTAGTCGTCTATCTCTTTGAAAACGAAGTCCCCGAAATCGAGGATGAAATCGTCCGCATCGTCGCCGTGGCCCGAGAAGCCAACCCCCCCGGTCGCTACGTCGGGCCGCGCACCAAAATCGCCGTCGATACCCTAGAACGAGACGTCGATCCCGTCGGCGCCTGCATCGGCGCTCGCGGGTCCCGTATTCAAGTCGTCGTCAACGAACTACGAGGCGAGAAAATCGATGTCATCCGTTGGTCTCCCGACCCCGCCACCTACATCGCCAACGCCCTATCTCCCGCTCGCGTGGACGAAGTGCGCCTCGTCGATGCCGAAGCGCGACAGGCCCATGTCCTCGTCCCCGATAACCAACTCAGTTTGGCGATCGGTAAAGAAGGCCAGAACGTCCGCCTGGCCGCACGTCTAACCGGCTGGAAAATTGACATCAAAGACACCGCCAAATATCTGGCAGACCTCGAACAGCAACAACTCACTCAACCCGAGATCACGGCCGACGAAGCCGACGCCGTCCTAGAGACCCTCGACCGAACCCCCGAAGCCTCAGACCCCCCTGAAACAGCTAGTCCCATCCCCGAGGACGCATCCCTAGAAGAGCCGCCTCTTGCACCCGTCAGCGATGAAGCCGACTTCGACCTTGACCGTGACGACCTCGACCGTGATCAAGAGGCAGAAGAGCTGCCCCTCGACTCAGAGTTGGACCCCAACCCCGAGCCGAGCCACGACGAAGAAACCGCCACCGAGGCTGCTACTGTAGAAACTCCTGAAAGATTTAATACTAGCGAAGGATGAAACCCAACATTCGGCGTTGTATTAGTTGTGGCAAGGTGGCCCCCAAAGCGGCCTTCTGGCGCATCGTCCGAGTCCATCCATCCCATCAGCTACAATTAGATCGAGGGATGGGACGGTCGGCCTACATCTGTCCCCAAGCCGACTGTCTAAAAACCGCCCAAAAAAAGAACCGACTCGGACGAACCCTTAGAGCACCCGTACCGCCATCGGTCTACGATAGCTTGTGGCAGCGTCTTGCTCAAAACGACCACCGAACGGTTAACACCTAGCGCTGCTATTGATACGACGAATCCACCATTCGCCAGGGACAATGCGCAAATGATATAGATACATAGAGGATAGATTGGATGAACAACGGCAAAGTGAGACTGTACGACTTATCTCGGGAACTAAACGTTGACAACAAGCAGGTTCTAGCATTTTGCGATCAACTTGACATTGCTTACAAGAGCCACAGCAGTACAATTACTGAAGCTGATGCCGCCCGCATCCGCCAAGAAGCAGAAAATGCACCAGCAGTTTCTGAACCCGCCCGTCCATCCGGGTCTGGCCCAAATACCCATCGAAAGAAACAACAAATCTTGAAGATCGAACATCGATCGCTTAACGCGAAACCTGCTGTTCATGGAAGTGAACCCGAGTCCCAGGGTGATACTCACCCCAACTCTGACAGCACTTCCTCCAACCTGGACTCCCCCGAATTGGTTGACAAGCCTGTGCGACCTAAATCCCCCTCTCCTGCCAAACCGCAACCACCCCAAAATCCCCCGGTGGAGGCGGCAACCCCCAAAAAACCTATGTCCCCCAAAGCCCCGAGTTCCGATGCTAACAACTCGGAGCAACCGGCTAAGCCTGCCGTTGAACCCAAAGCCGCCGAGCCTGACACTCAGCCCGAGCCGGAGACCCAGGAACCCGAGGAGGTTCCTCAACTGATTGGGCCACCCCCTCGGCCCCAGCCTCGGGCCAAAAAGGGCAAGATGCGAGATAAACCCACCGTTGAACGGCCCACGGTTGCCAAAGATAAGCCGAGTTCATCCTCTCGTCCCTCAGATCGCGACGAAGAGGCTCAAACGCCCCGGCCGAGTAGCCCCAAAAAGCCCAGCCGCGCTCCAGCGGCTCGCGACGATCGCGCCGAGTCTCCGGCCGAGGCCAGCTCGCCCTCCCGGCCCGAACCCAAGCGTCCGGTGCCCAAACTGAAACGGCCGCCAGAGTTGGTTCGCCTCAATGCCAAGGCTGAAGAGGCCAAACCTGAGGCTCCCGAAGAACCCTTAGCCGTTGAACCCGAAGATGAGACCGATGACACGGATCAACTGACTCTCAAACGGCCCAAGTTGCCCCGCAAGGCTAAAACCAAAAAACGCCGCACAGCCGAAGAGGATGCCGTTGAAAGTTTGGAAGTGGCGAATAAGGCCAACAAGCCTAAACGTCGAGTTCGTCCCATCGATGATGATGATGATGACTTCGAGGCTGACCTAAACAGCGATAGTAGCGGAGCCGTTGAGGTGAGTTTATCGATCGCTCGGCCCCCCAAAGCCTCTAAATCGAAGTCTGAGAGTCGTCCGTCGGCTCAGCAACGGCGTAAACCAGCTCCCCAACAACGGGGTAGTGGAGACAGCGGTGGCGGGTCCTCCTCCTCAAGCCGTAACCGCCGCGATCGCCGCGAACGGGCCAACAAAGTCGAACGGCCTGAACTCGTGGAAATTCGCGACAACCTCACGGTTCGGGAACTGGCCGATCTGCTCCGTGTCCCGGAAACGGAAATCGTCAAACGCCTGTTTATGCAGGGAATTGCCGTCAACGTTACCCAAACCCTCGACGTGCCAACCGCGACGATGGTGGCCGAGGAACTTGATGTCTTAGTCGAAACCCCTGAAAAAGAAGAGGAAGCCCGCAAAGTCACCGACATGATCGATGCAGCAGACCTAGATAGTCTGCAACGTCGTCCGCCGGTCGTGACCATTATGGGTCACGTTGACCACGGGAAAACCACCCTCCTCGACTCCATCCGCAAAACCAAAGTGGCTCAGGGTGAGGCCGGAGGGATTACCCAGCACACCGGTGCCTATCACGTGGATGTGGAACATGAAGGCGTGATGCAACAGATCGTCTTCCTAGACACCCCCGGTCACGAAGCCTTTACGGCCATGCGTGCCCGAGGCGCACGGGTGACCGACATCGCCATTTTGGTGGTGGCGGCTGATGATGGCGTGCAACCGCAAACCATTGAGGCCATTAGTCACGCGAAAGCAGCGGGAGTTCCCCTGGTCGTGGCCGTCAACAAAATGGATAAAGAACAGGCCAACCCCGATCGCGTCAAACAGGAACTGATGGAACATGGCCTAGTTCCCGAAGAATGGGGTGGCGACACGGTCATGGTTCCCGTCAGTGCGATGACGGGTGACAACCTCGATACCTTACTCGAGATGATCATTCTCGTCTCGGAAGTCGAAGAACTCTCCGCGAATCCCGATCGCCCCGCCCGAGGAACGGTCATTGAAGCCCACTTGGACAAAGCTCGCGGTTCTGTCGCCACCCTGCTGGTACAAAATGGAACCCTGCGCGTCGGTGATACCCTCGTCGCCGGTTCCGTCTTTGCCAAAGTGCGGGCCATGATCGACGATCGCGGAAATCGCGTCGATGAAGCGAAACCCTCGTTTGCGGTGGAAGTCTTAGGGATGAACGAAGTCCCCGAAGCCGGAGATGAGTTTGAGGTCTTCACCAACGAGAAAGAGGCCCGCTCCGAAGCCGATCGCCGCAAAGACGAACATCGTCAGTCTCGCCTACAACAGACCATGGCCTCGCGCCGGGTCACCCTCAGCAGCCTCTCGGCTCGCGCCAGCGAAGGGGAACTCAAGGAACTGAACTTGGTCCTCAAAGCCGACGTACAGGGGTCGTTAGAGGCGATTCTCGGGTCGCTCGAACAGTTACCTCAGGATGAAGTCCAATTGCGGGTTCTCTATGCCGCTCCCGGTGAAATTGCCGAAACGGATATTGACCTCGCCGCCGCCTCCGATGCGGTCATTCTTGGCTTCAACACCACCCTAGCCAGTGGCGCACGTCAAGCCGCTGAACGCGAAGGCGTTGACGTCCGCGATTACAGCGTCATCTATAACCTCTTGGATGATATTCAAGGGGCCATGGAAGGCCTACTCGAACCCGAGATGGTCGAAGAAGAACTCGGACAAGCCCAAGTTCGCGCCATCTTCCCCTCAGGACGGGGCCAAGTGGCCGGTTGTTATGTCCTCTCGGGACAACTGGTGCGTAACGCCAAAGTACGCATCTTACGCAATGACAAGGTCGTTCATGAGAATGTCCTCGATTCCCTGCGTCGGATGCGCGAAGATGTGCGGGATGTTAAATCCGGCTATGAATGTGGTCTGGGCATTGACCGCTTCTCCGATTGGCAAGAAGGCGATATCGTCTATTGCTATCGTATGGCGTCCAAACGTCGGACCCTGGCATCTCGTTAATGGGATTTCCTAAATCCAGTTGATGGGGGGAGTGCGATGGCGCTCCCCTCTTCTTTTATGTGCTTTTGCCACGAACCTAGGCAGGAGTGTTAAACTAAATTAACAGCAGCAAACCACAAGCTAACTCACATAGAGGTGCGATATGCCAAGTTCTGCATTCACTCACACAAACCCCGCCGCCGCCGCGACTCAAGACCGTCAAACTGAGCCGGTTTGGGACCATTTAAAAGTGGCGATCGCCGCGAGTTCTGGATTCCAAAGTTGGAAACTAGAGCAGCAGCAGCGCCGTTCCCTGGAGCAAAACAGCATTGATAAACAAGTCTGTGAGTATCTTCGAGAAACTCTCTCAACCCTTGCTTACTAAGGGTCAGAGCCTCGGAGTCTTCTAAAACGGCGATGCATTTGTGTTCCTTAAATTTCACTCACCCTTCTCTCGCAAATGCTTCGCCCCCTCCGATTAATATCTTTAAACGGACTGATTATTCCTAACTATTGTCCAAATATCTTAACTAGATTAAGTTTTTATTAAACTGTCTGTAGCCTAGGTTACAAAACAACAATTTTTAGACCAGATTCCCACAAATCACCTCAACCAAGATTAAGATTTAGAGATTAAGATTTAGAGATTAAGATTTTGAGATTAAGATTTTGAGATTAAGATTTAGAGGCGGGGAGACCGGACAAGCAATCGGTCTCCCCGCCTCTAACCTCTAAAGCGTCTCTTCGAGTTGATTGACTAACCCCTCGACATACAAGAGTGCATTGTGAATCGTGGTCTCATCCTCCAAATCCACATCCACAAAGTGACGCAACGCCTCAACCTGATTCCACTGACTCCCAGAGGCTAAGAGTTCAAGATAGCCAGGGACAAACTCAGGCCCCACCTCCAGATATTTCTGTTGACATCCTCCCCCACTTAAGCCATCTCGCTACGCTTGATGTCTTTGAAGTGGGGGATTCCCAATCCTCGCGAATCAGGATTTCTGCTTCGTTCCGTGCCAACTAGAGCATCATGACTGATACTCCCCGTTGCATCCAGTCCACAGACATTTTCCACCACCGTCTGCCCGACGGCTGTTAGACCACGATTTCTGATTTCTTGACTCGCTGCTACATCTCTTGTAGTTTGATATCCACACTCATCACAGTGGTGAACGCGAATCTCCAACGTTTTCTTGCCGGTATGTGCCCCACAGTTAGGACAGGTCTGGCTTGTGCCATCCTTATTGACCTTGGCGAAGTAGGTATCCGTTTTCCAACAGACCCACTCCAATCGATGGACAAACTGACCAAACCCCGCATCAGCACTGTGTCTTGATAGCATTCCTCTTTGCCAACTGACAAAGTTGATATCTTCGACAAAAATCATGCCAGCACCCTCACAAAGATGGTGAGCTAATTTAAAATGCCAATCTTTACGATGGTCAGATATCCGTTGATGTAGCCGAGCTATTTTTTGGTTTAATTTGTGTCTATTATTTGACCCGTTTTGTTTGTTCTTTAACCGGCGTTGTAGCAATTTAAGCTGACGCTGCTTAGTTTTTAAGAACCGAGGTCGCTTAATCTCTTCACCATCACTGGTCGCGACGAACTTATCGAATCCTAGATCTAATCCTCGTGGATGACCCTGAGGCATGGGTTGAGGAATAGCGACATTGAGCTGTAGTGACAGCATCACAAAGTAACCCGATGCTTTTCTAACGATTCGTGCTTGCTTGACCTCAAATCCCTCAGGAATGGGTCTTGACTGTCGCCATTTAATCCACCCGAACTTAGGGAACTTAATCGCATCATCTTTAACTGGCTCTTTCCCGAGCTGAGGAAAGACAAATGAACGCATCCGATACTTGTTTTTAAAGCGCGGAAACCCAAATCCTCTAGCTTTCATGTCATCCCAAGCTCGATCCAACGTTCTTAGGACTTGCTGCAAAACCTGAGAATGAACGGTTTTTAAGTGAGGATATTGGGACTTAGCGTCTGTGAGTTGTTTGGCTTGTTTATGGTAGCTCGGAAAAGGCTCATTGGCTGAAATGATGTACTCAGATCTTAGCGAACAGGCGTTGACCGGTGACCGACGAGAGCTACACCAATCTTTACGCTGACGAAGCGCAAAGTTCCAAACCGAACGACAGACATCTAGCGTGTGCTCGATCACAGTCATCTGTTCGGCTGTGGGTTGTAACTTGTATTCGTAGGTCATGGTTAGCATGACTCCAGTTTACCTTACATGAGTTAGTTTGGTATGTAAAGTTTTGTGCCTCTGCCCAGGGTCGGGACATCGAACCCATCAATTGACTTGAGGGAGTCTATGTATCCCTGCCTTAAACATTGTTCGTCTGAACGACTCACTCGTTTTGAAGGCAGGGTTTTATCGCTCCCTCAAACTCCCTCTTCCGTGATAAAGGCCTCTCGTCCGGTGAGAACATCCTGATTGCGGGTTTGTTCGACGGCTTCGGGGAGACAGTGGGGGCGAAATTCGGCAATTCGCTGTAAATAATGGTGATAATTGCTGAGGGCTTCTGCTTCTTGCAGTTGGGCGAATTGAGACTCGTCGAGGGCTTGCAGTTCTAACTCAAAAAAGAGCAGTTGGTTTTCGATTTGGGTGAGGGCTTCGATGACCTTATCCTCAAATTGTTGCGCCTGGCTGTCGCGGGTGTCGGCGGAGAATTTGAGGGAGGGGAAGGCGTAGAGATAGCCAGATTTCTGGTGGATGGCTTCGAGGTCTTGTAGGGCGATCGCCACCTCGGAGGGACTACAATGAGCAAGCTGGCCTCGATATTGGCCACGAAAGGCCTGGGCGCGGCGGTCTAACTCCTGTAAGTCCTCCTCCAGTTTGGGGTCATCAAAGCCTTGATAGAGGTCGCTGAGGTCTCATTCTTGGGCGTCGCTGAGGGTCTGAAGTGGGGTCTGAACCAAGGTTACTCCTCCTGTAGTGAGCGTTTTTACGTTGGGTTCGGATGTCTTTTACTGTATCGCAGAGGAGCCTGAGAGGATTGGCGACGTCCCCTGAATCGAGTCCGGTTGATTTGACTCTGTCGGCGTCGCCCTCCAACCAGAACTCAAACGACTCCCCCCCCAGACAAGCACCTTCTTTGTTCTGGGCAATTTCACACCTATACTCAGAGATTTTCTTGGCTATATCTACAGAGTGATTTCATCGTTTCGATTGCGTGTTACTCGCACGTGTGTTGTTATCAAGCTTTGCGTCATCCTGAGTCAAGTTATGGGCTGAATGAATTTGGTCTTTGCTAGGATGACCGGGAAGGTTGAACCGAAATCAATACCAAGTGAATTACGACCTGAATTCACTTCTATTCCTTTAGGCGGATTTATATTCAGGGATATTCTAGGATGATAGAAAGGAGTAGAAGGGTTTATAAATTAACCTTCAAACTATTATTACATTATCAAAGGTAGAATTATGGGTTTAGATGACAAAGCCAAAGCCGCCGCCAAAAATATTGAGGGCAAAACTCAAGAAGCCGTTGGCAAAATGACCGACAATAAAGAAAATCAGGCTAAAGGAAAAGCCAAGCAAGTTGAGGCAGAAGCACGCAAAGCTGGCGAGAACGCGAAAGATGGCGTCAAGGATGCGATCGATTAAGCCACTGCACTTGTAGCTATTTTGCTAGATGGACAATCGCCTCTATCGGGATAGCTACAAGTAAGGTTGATCGAATCAAGACAGCGCCTTGGACGGCTTAAGACAATGCTCGGGCAATGTCTATCAATTCGTCAAGCTAGGGCGCTGTCTTGGCGGTGGATGAATAACTCAAGATTCAAAGAGCGATTCGTTCCTCGTGACTTGGCTCGATGCCAAATCATGCTCTTGGGGAGGCTCTGCCTCGTGATGACAGGCGGCAGAGCCGCTCAGCAGTCCGTGTCACGGCTTCAGCCATGACACGAGGAAGTTAACAGTGCGTCAGGTCGCGTATCATACGGTGCGTTGTCTGCGCGGCAACCTTTGTTCAATTACTAATTTAATAGGAGATTTGTATGATTTCACTTCGTAAAATAACTCAATTTTTATTATCGGCTGGACTCATGATGGCGATCGCAGTTACCGGTAACCTCGCCCTCAGTTCCCAGAACGCTCAGGCCGCGACTTCAGCTAATCTGACCACCACTGAAATTGCCTGGGGTTTCGGCAACAGAGCCGAGGCGACGGCCAAAGAAGTTGAAGGCAAAGTGCAAGAGTCCGTGGGTAACGTTACCGGCGATCGCCAAGACGAAATCATGGGCAAAGCCAAACAGGCCCAAGGCCAAGTTCGCAATGCAGCCGAAGACGTCAAAACCAGTATCCAAGACAACGTTGGTTTAGAAGGACGGGCAAAAGCTGTCCAGAAAAACGTAGAGGGTAAGCTTCAGGAAACGGCGGGCCAAGTTACCGATACCCCCGAAGACCAAGTCATGGGCAAGGCCAAGCAATCGGAAAGCCAAGTGCGCAATGCAGCCGAAGACGTCAAATCGGCCGCTCAAGACCTGCTCAACTAGCCCGAGTTCAAGCAAGTCGCTCTCGCTCTCGATGAGTCCGTCGCTGAATTCCCCTAAAACAGGTCGACATTCATGACCAACATAATCTGGACACGTTGCTGTCCAGATTATCCTCTGGTTACTCGGCTTTTCCATTAACGTTGCGGGTGGGTTGGTCTACCTGTTGCTAGTCCTGGCCATCATTGGCCTTATTTATGATCTGATTTCCGGCCGTCGCATCTAGTCCAACTCCTCCCTCCCTAGTCGACGAGGCGTTGACCGCGCTCCCAGTCGCCTCCTGAGCTATATCAGGGGGCGACTCGCTGTTCTATGGACGGTCAGGACGGAGACAGCGCAACAGCCACAGCTTTAACTCCGGGATCTCAGAGGGTGTTGACTTGAGTCTCTTGGACTAGACTCTTGTAGGGGGTCTTTGGAGAGTTGACTACTGCTGGTGAATGGAATCTCGTTGATTTGACAGATCTAAAACCACGATTGTCAACAAATATAACTCTATATAGAGTTTTACAAAATTGAGGGTGAGTTCCAGAGACATTTTTATAAACAGATGGTAGTTTAGAACTACAGCAAACGTCGGATATCAGGTGGCTAGAGATTCACAAGCAATCTCACTCAAAGCTGGTTTAACCCTAGTTTTGCTCTGAGTTGTCTCAAGTCAGAGCCGGGGATGAGCATAATAGTCAAATCTGATGCGTCCGGTCGTTGTGGCTTGAGATTACTCAATAGGTTTCAAGATTTATTATGCTAGGAAAAGTATTGCGCCACTCTATTTTACCGACGGTCTGTTGTCTAGGAACGATGGCTGTCTTCTCCCCTCAAGCGAATGCCAACCAAACCCAGGCTCAGTGTGTTCCGTTGTCCCAAGGTGAGTTTGAAACGGTGATGCGGCAAGGATCTCATAGTGCGACGTTAATCCGCTGGACTCATCGCGGTTCTGCCTATTTCGGGGGTCAGTACACCCCTGAGCGACGCTGTCGGGCGGTCACTCAACGCTTAAATCAAGCTATGGCTCAGAATGGAGGGAGGTTGAGCAACTTACTCCTCACCAATGGCATGGTGAATAATGAAACGGTGATTTGTGCCTTGGCGCCGATGGAAACGGCCTGCACATCGGGGAATGTTCTCTTTACCCTGAAACCCGAAAATGCTTATCGGGCTGGACAAATTTTGG
Organism: Sodalinema sp.; assembly: GCF_046483825.1. NCBI lineage: Bacteria > Bacillati > Cyanobacteriota > Cyanophyceae > Oscillatoriales > Oscillatoriaceae > Sodalinema > Sodalinema sp. Next base: position 6,659 of record NZ_JAWOCL010000007.1, on the reverse strand, counting down.
GTCAGCTCTTACAAATTAGTCGTCATGGCGGTGCAGCCGGTTTTATTACCGAAACTGAGGGTCAAACCTATGTCGATCTCGGCAATTGGGCAGATCAGGCGTTGGTGGACAGTGGAGAGGCTGCGGCTGACTCACCCGCTCCCGACTCACCCGCTCCTGACTCAACAGTTGCTCCTGAACCGTCTCCTCAAGAGAATCCGGTTGTGCAGCCTGATGATTCGGGTGGTTCCATGTTTTAAGGACGGCAAGCATGGCGAGATTACAGATGCCAATGCTAGGGGTGGGGATGTTGCTGTTGTCGATCTCGGCGGGCCTATCTCACCCCAAGCCTTCGAGGCTTCCTCCCTTGGAAACCCATCAGACGGCCCAAGTCCCCGCTGAGACAACCTCAGTTCGGGAACTGGCTCGTCTGGTGACGGTGCGACTCTTACTGGCGGAGGATTCAGGGTCTGGGGTGATTGTCGACCGGGAAGGCGATCGCTATACGCTGTTAACCAATTGGCACGTGGTAATGACCGCCCAGGGCCAGGATATTTCGGTGTTAACGCCTGATGGGCGGACTCATTCTGGGCGGGTTTTGCCCCCCTATCAATTGGGAAATCGGGATCTGGCTCGGGTGGCGTTTTCCAGTCCCCATTCCTATCAGGTGGCGGCTGTGGGGGAGGCGGCTGAGGTGTCGGTGGGCGATCGCGTCTATGCGGCGGGCTATCCGGCTCGGGTCTTTGAGCGGCAGGGCGATCGCATCGTCAGGAGTCACGATACCCGAGATTGGGGGCTACGTGCCTTTCGTGTCACCGAGGGCGCGATTGGTTGGATTACGGCTCGCGCCTTTTATGGTGGCTATCAACTCGGATATACCAATGACGTGAGTGGGGGGATGAGTGGTGGCCCCGTGTTAAATGCTCAGGGTCAGCTGATTGGACTCAATGGTATGTTGAGTTACCCCTTTTTGGGGATTCGCGCTTTTGTCTTTGAAGATGGCGGCCTCCCGAGTCAGGATGAGTTTTTGCAGATGGAACGCCTGAGTTGGGCGGTTCCTATACAGAGACTTCCCTCAGCGACGTCGCGGCCCGAGGCGCCCCGCCGTTCTAACCCGGCTCCTAGACAGCCGTTACCGCCACCAGAACCGCCAGCCCCCAGCCGCGAACAACCGTTACCTTTGGTGTTTTAATCATGTTTTCTTTTGTCTGTGCGTCCAAGTGGGTCGCTTTTTGTACCACCGCAAGTCTCGGGGTGGGGTTGGCGACGGTGATTGGTCCGAGAGCGGCGATCGCCTTTGATAGTCGCTTGGCCGAAAACGTCACGGTACAAATTAATGGCTATAGTCAACCTGATGATGGGTTTCCTGGCGGAAGTGGGGTGATTGTGGGCCGGGAGGGCGATCGCTATTGGGTGTTGACGGCGTTACACGTGGTCTGCGATCGCATTCCCATGCGAGAACCCATTAGCTGTCGTCAGGATATTGCCGAAAACCGCCGCTATCGCATCCGCACGGCTTCAGGACAAGAATACGACCTGATGGATGTTCAGCCGCTTCAGCAAACTTTGGACGATCCGGATTTAGCTCTGGTTCAATTTGAGAGTTCTCAGGATTACACCTTAGCCACGTTGGGAGATTCGGATCACGCGGAATTGGCCTCATCGATCTATGTGGCTGGCTTCCCGGCGGCCTTTCAGACGGCGGGAGCCGATCGCGACTTTTATCTGAGTCAGGGACCGGTGGTGTCACGGCGACGACAGGGAGTTCAGGGCTATACCCTGATTTATGGGGCCAGTACCAAAATTGGGATGAGTGGCGGCCCGGTGTTTGATAGTGACAATCGTTTGGTGGGGATTCACGGGATCGCCGATACGGATTTGAGTGGCCAGTCGGAAACAGGGGAGGGCGCTCAGGTTAAGTCCGGCTTTAATGGCGGGATTCCCATTGATAGTTTTATGCAGTTGCGCCAGAGTCAACAGGTGCAAGTTCCTAATCTCAGTCTGGATAATGCTCCCCCCAGTCAGGCTCCCGCGAATATTGATAATCCTCAGACGGCGGAGGATTATCAAACCAGTGGCACCATTGAGGCTTATGAGGGGAATCTTCATTCAGCTCAGGAAAACTTCAATGAAGCTTTGGCGATAGATCCCAATCTTGAGGGAACTGGACGGCTTCATCTGCAACAGGGGAATCTCTATTTTTCTCAAGGAGACTATCAGGGAGCGATCGCAGAGTTTACGGCGGCCATTGAGGCGGAGGATGAGTCGGGGATGGCTTATAACAATCGGGCCGTGGCTTGGATTCAGTTGCGCGACCACGCCGCTGCGATTGAGGATTTGACGGCGGCGATCGCCAACGGGGATTATGATGCACGCACTCACTATAATCGCGGCGTGGCCCATGTTCGTCAGGGAAATCTTCAGGCGGCTCAGCAGGACTACACCCGGGCCATTCAACTCGATTCTAACTTTGCCGCGCCCTTGAATGCCCGAGCTAATTTGGCGTTGGATGAGGGGAATTTGGAAGCGGCGTTAGAGGATTATGAACGGGCCATCGCCGCGAATCCCAATTTTGCTGATGCTTACAACAACCGTAGTGTGATTTATAACCAATTTGCGATCGCCGCCTATGAGGCGGGGAATGTCTCGGAGGCGATCGCCCAGATGGAGAGGGCCATTGCTGACTTAGAACGCGCTCAGGAGTTGTTTTTTGACCTGGGGCGATCGATGCAATATCAGCAGGTGCTGTCTAATCTACAAGATTTGCAGGATAACTTGCAAAGTCTGCAAGGGGAACAGCGTCGCCGTACCCCCACTCCCCAACCCACTCGCCGACCGGTTCCTCAACCGACCACTCAACCGACCACTCAACCGACCACCCAACCGACCACTCAACCGACTCCTCAACCGACTCCCACTCCCCAAGGAGATGATCCCGGCTTCATGTTTTAAGGATTAAAAATTAAGGATTAAAAAATCATGAGTTTTAACACATGATTTTTAACTCATGTGTTAAAACTGGTTTGGGTCTCTCCCTAAACTCATTCTCTCGGTTGTCTTTCGGATTTTCTTGGATATGTCCCTCGATTACGCCACCTTTTTCAATGCCATCAACCCCAGTAAAACACTGGTGTATTCATCCCCGAATGATCGGCAATATTACATTGATTTCTCTTCAGTACGCGGGGGAGAAATTATCAAAAAAATCAAGAATCGTATCGTCAAACTCTACCGCGATCGCCCCAGTTGCTCCCTGTTTACCGGACATATTGGTTGTGGCAAATCCACAGAACTGCACAAACTCAAATCTGAGTTAGAAACCGAAAACTTTTTCGTGGTCTATTTTGAGTCAGATAAAGACCTCGATACCGGTGATATTGATATTGTTGAAGTTCTCTTGACAATTGCTAAACAGATTAGTGAAGCCCTAGAGAAACACCAAACCATCAATCAACCTCAAGCTCCTCTGTTTCGTCGTTTATTACAAAAAACCACAGATGTCTTGATGACAGAAGTGGAGGTAAGCGGAGGCATTCAGTCTCCGATTTCTGTTGGTGGAATGAGTGGTAGCTTGGCGGTCGATACCGAGAATCAAGCTCTATCTTTGTCAGCGGGAATTGCCTCGTTAACCGTTAGGGCAAAAGATGATTCTGGGATTCGAGAAAAGCTGAATCAATATCTCGGACCACAAACAACCGCCTTAGTGCGGACAATTAATGAGGATTTAATTCAGCCAGGAATTGAAACCTTAAAACAGAATGGCTATGCCGGCTTGGCGGTAATTGTTGATAACCTCGATCGCGTCGATAATCGTCAGAAAGCCTCCGGGAAAACCCAACAGGAGTATCTATTTGTCGATCGCGGTGAAATCCTCACCCAGTTAGCCTGTCATACCATCTATACTATGCCCCTGGCGTTGCAATTCTCCAATGAATATGGCAACCTACGCCAGCGGTTTCCTCACTCCCCCGAATGTTTACCGATGGTGGCGATTAAAACCCCCAGCGGCGAGGAATCGAGCGAAGGAATTGAAAAACTGAAACAAATGGTGTTGGCCCGAGCCTTTCCTCAACTGAGTGAGGCGGAACGACTAGAGCGGGTTGAGGAAATTTTTGAGACAACGGAGGTGTTTAACCGCCTCTGTCGGGTGAGTGGCGGCCATGTGCGGGATTTGCTGCAATTGTTGTCTCAGTGGGTGCAGGAGGAAATGCAGCTTCCCTTAACGGAAGATACCTTAGAAGATGCGATCGCCGATGATCTCAACAAAATGAGTTTAGGGGTTTCCCCGGAGGAGTGGGAACTGCTGCGACAGGTTCACCAGACGAAAAAAGTTCAAGATGCGGTGGGGTATGAACGCTTAATTCGCACCCGTCGCGTTTTTGAATATGTGGAACGCCGAAAATCATGGTTTGATGTCAATCCAATTTTCTTAGAATCCGAAGAGTTATTTAAGGGTTGAATTTAAGAGGAATTGGGGAAATAGCTGAGACTTGAGGACAAAAAACTGTGATAGATATTGCCGCTAAAAATGAAAAAAGTCTGCGCCAACTAGCTCAGGCGATCGCCCTGTCACGGGGTCAATTTAAGCTCATTTTAGTGCGCTGTAACTACCGCAGTTTGTCCGCTCACTGGTCGCAGCGATTAGAAGCCGAAACCCAGCGTCAGCATCAGTTCAGCTTATTAACGGCTGACTTGCCCGTGGAGACGCAAAACCTGGCCCAAGTCATTGAGAGGGCCATGGACGGGGAAACAGCGGAGGGAATCCAACTACGGGGGATGACTCAACTGGCGGATTTGCGAGGCTTTCTGGCTAAGGCCAATCAGATGCGAGATCAGCTCCGTCATAAGTTTGCTTTTCCCATTGTTCTCTGGTTAGATGAAACTGGCTTACGGGAAATGTTAGAAGTCGCCAATGACCTAGAAAGTTGGACGACATCAAAGCGTTTTTTGCCCTCCGCTGAGGATATCCAGGCTAACTTAGAGCTTAATGTGCAACAGTTTCTCAGTCGGTTGCAGGGGGGGAGCGATCGCCAATGGTTGGGGCGCGATTGCCTACTGGGGGAGAACCAACAACGGGAAATTGAACAAGCCTGTCAAAAACTGGCTCAACTGGGAGAACCCCTTTCCGCCGACTTAGCCGCTGACTTAGCCTTAATTCAAGGTCGTCAGGCCCTAGAAGCTGGAGAATGGGACCAAGCTGCCGCCCACTTTAAGCAAAGTCAGAGCCATTGGCAAGCGTATCTTAATCCTCTCCCCGAGGGCGATCGCGAAGCGTGCAGGAACTGCAATCGCCCCACGGCGGCGGAACCCCCAGAAGGAGAAGACTCGAAAACCCCACAAACCCCACATTTGCGGTTAGCTGTCATCGGCGTTCACCAAGCCTTAAATCAAGTCTTAGCCGCAAAAGAGCATGAGGGCAAGAGTGTCGATTTAGCCGCCGTACAGGAGCCATTGCACCGCAGTTACGAGCAATTTCTTGCCGCTGACGCTCCCCAGTTTGCCCAGAAACTGCAAGAGTCATCTCTGATGCAACTGATTCAGGCCTTGCGGGAGGCGGAAGTAGCAGAGGCGAAGGGGGATATTCACGGGGCGATCGCCCCCCTGGTGAGGGCCAGCCAGCAATTCGTGTTTGCCCTTCCTCATCTGGGATTGCGGGGACTCGAACAGCTCCAACGGCTCTATTTCACCAGCCAAGACTATCGCAACGCCTTCAAAATTGCCCAACAGCAGCATCAACTCGAACGATATTGCGGCAAACGGGCCTTTATCGGTGCCAATCGCTTAGAGGAAATGCCCCAGCAGCAATCCACCTCAAGCTGGCGATCGCCCGAAATCGAGCAATCTGGGCGAGCCGAAGACGTGAAGCATCTCCTCAACCGCCTCCACGAACGTCAGAACAAACTCTTAGTGGTTCATGGAGAATCGGGAGTTGGGAAAAGTTCCCTTGTCAACGCTGGCTTACTACCAATCTTACGGGAGCAGGTTTTTGAAGGGGGGCGTGGGGGAGTTCCCATTGTGTTACGAGTGTATGAAAACTGGTCCGAGCAACTCACCGAGGTCATCGAACAGGAGGGCCAAAAACACTTCTGTAGGCTCGATAAGCGTGAAGATGGAACGTCACCGTTAGCCGTGAGCCAAGCCATCCTCGTTGAACTCGAAAAACATCATCATCAAGTGATTTTGGTTTTCGACCAATTTGAAGAGTTTTTCTTTGCCAATCCCAACCCCAAAGACCATCACCAGTTTTTTAACTTTCTCGGAACTCTATGCAGCAATATTTTAGAGTTGGGTGCTTTAAAAGTTATCCTGTCCTTGCGAACCGACTATATCCACCGCTTACTCGTCTGTAACCGCATCTCGACGATGGCGTGTATTAGCCAAAATATTTTAGATAAAACGGTTCTTTATGAATTAAATAACCTTTCCCCACAGCAGGCCAGTCAGGTGATTGCCAACCTCGCCCCTCATATTACCGATGATTTGCGATCGCGCCTCGTGCAAGACTTACAGCAAGAAAGTGAGGAGATTCGTCCCATCGAACTGCAAGTGGTGGGCTATCAATTAGAAAGTGAAGGAATTGTCTCTCTAGCGGACTATCACGCCCTAGGGAAGCATCCCAAACAGGCATTAGTCAAGCGATATTTAGATGTCGTCGTTGAATCCTGCGGTCCCCAAAACAA
>NZ_JAWOCL010000001.1:0-15730 GCF_046483825.1 Sodalinema sp. | reverse complement strand
CCCGTTGAAGCACCTGTCGAAGCACCCGTCGAAGCCCCAACCGCCTCTCCCCGAGAAACTCCTGAGCCGGAGAAAGTCCCCGAACAGCATCAAGGAGTTTCTCCCGATGCCGTCTTTGAGGGGCAGCCTCAACGGGAATCGATCGCCCCGCCCGAATCCCTAAATCAGCCCCAACTCGATCGCCCTCAACTCGATCGCCCCAACTTACCTCCCCAACATAGCTACATCGACGACACCGACTACAGCCTAGGGGCGACCACCTCTCAAGATTCCCAAGTGGTCGTCTTTGAAGAACGCTCCAGCGGTTGTGAAGCCCGCGTTAGTGGGCGAGTCCGTGGGCAACTCTGTCGCCCCACTCAGGCTCAACCCCAACCGAGTTCACCGACGAACCTGCCCCAACCGCAAGTCGCCTCAGACAATCGGGCGCCAGCGGCCCCTTCATCTCCAGGCGATCGAGGGAACTCCGCTCCCGTTCCGGCCTCAAGCGCATTTACCGCCAGTTCTCAACCCAGCAGCGGCAGCCAAGTCACCAACAATGCCAACCGTATCCCCTCCGTTGATACCAGTTATGCCCAGATGGAAGCGCAACTGCTGCGGGATATGGCGATTCAACCCCTAGAACGGAGCTTCCGGACCCGCGATCGCCGTCTGATCTTCCCCCTCTCGATTCCCGCTCCCATTACCTCCTTCTTCGGTTGGCGACATCACCCCATCGCCGGTGTGCGTCGCTTCCACGCTGGCACCGACGTGGCGGCGGCCACGGGAACCCCCGTGTTAGCCGCGTTTTCCGGCAAGGTTTCCAGGGCCGAGATGTTAGGGGGCTATGGGTTAACGGTGATCCTCGAACACAATGAAGGAACGGCGGAAACCCTCTATGCTCACTTATCTGAGTTACTGGTGCGTCCCGGCCAAGAGGTGCATCAAGGGCAAGTGATTGGCCGGGTTGGGAATACGGGTTACTCGACGGGTCCTCACTTGCACTTTGAGGTCAAACAACTGACTGAACAAGGTTGGGTTCATCTTGATCCCGGCCGCCAACTCGAACTGGCCCTCAATGATCTAATTAACCAAATGCAAGTCGCCCAAGCCGTTGAGACTGAGTAGCTTAGGGAGCTGTGGCGAATCAACCACAGATTACCGTTCGACGGGATGTTGTCCGTAGAACGGTAGGGCTTGGAACCAGGAGGGGCGGCGTCCTTCCTGGTAGTTTTGGTAGGCTAAATCGAGAAGGCTAGTGATGGAATCTGCGAGTTCGTCTTCATCAGCTTTGATGAGGTAGTAGGGCGATCGCCATTGATCTAATAGGGCCGTCCAATCCTCAAAACTGCGGGCGGTATCCGTAACTAACGTCGTTAATCCTTGTCCCTTGCGGGCCGGTTTATAGATGGCTGTAAACAGTTGTCCCCGAGATGCCATTAACTGTATCGCCAAATCGCAGTCCGAGGGGATGCTTGGGTCCTGCTGACGGCGGTACTCGGCCATCACTTCCAGACTTGAGCGAGCAAATAAAGGAATCTCAAGCTGTTGAGCCAACGTGCGGGCCGTCACCAAACCAATACGGGTTCCCGTGAAGCTTCCCGGCCCTTTAGCAACGGCCAAAAAGGTCAAATCCTGCCAGCCTCCAGGTGGCATAAACTCCCTCAGATACCCATGTAACTCCGACGAGAGCGATCGCCCCAGGGGCCAGGTTTGGGCGCGCGCCTTGGGGTGAGACGACAGTCCTTGACTCACAGCTAAACCGAGCCGCGCTGTTGTCGTATGTAAGGCTAATCCATAACCAGTCATAATGATTGAAACTGACTCCTTTCTGAGTCAGGGGTTGGGTTTTCCCGACCTGCGCCCATAGTCAAGGGCAACAGGGCTGTTTTAAGATATAAATCAGATTGGGTTCAGCCTTAGCGTTTTCGCACGATCGGTCAGATCTTGGCCAACCTTGCCAAACCCAATGACGGCAGACGTCACACCGTGAGTTATATCAAGGGCATTAAACATGGGTTTTTTTGATTCTGAGATTGTTCAACAAGAAGCCAAACAACTCTTTGAAGACTACCAGTCTCTGGTAGAAATTGGCAGCAAGTATGGCAAATTTGACCGCGAGGGTAAAAAACAATACATCGAGCGGATGGAAGAGATGATGGAACGCTACCGCGTGTTCATGAAGCGGTTTGAGCTATCTGAGGACTTCATGGCCCAAATGACGGTCCAACAACTCAACACCCAACTCAATCAGTTTGGCATCACCCCCCAACAGATGTTCGACCGGATGCACGAGACTCTCGAACGCATGAAAGCCGAACTGCAACAACAGCCCTAGGGACGGTCAAACTCAGCCGGGGAACGGAAGTTCTCAACCGGCTCATCCGCTAAGTACTTCTGCATGAAATCGCGCCAGACGGGCGCCACAAATCCGCCTCCGGTTGCCCCATAGGAGAGTGGCACATTGTTGTCATGGCCAGCCCAAACGGCGACAGACAGTTGCGGCACATAGCCCACAAACCAAATATCCCGCTGAGATGAGGTGGTTCCGGTCTTTCCGGCCGCTGGGCGATCGAGTTTCGCCGATGTTGCTGTCCCTTGATTGATGACCCCTTGCAGGGTATCCGTCAGGGCGGCCGTTGCCCAAGGATCTAAGACTAAGCGAGGTCTGGGGGTGTTGTCTAACATGACATTCCCCTTACTGTCGGTGACTTGAGCAATTAGGGTGGTATCGGAGCGCCAACCGTTGCTAGCAAAGCTGGCAAAGGCCCCCGCCATTTCCAGCGGCGTTAAGTCAACAGATCCCAGAGGAAGAGAAATCACCGGGTCAATTGGACTTTCAATTCCCAACAGCCGCGACACTTCAATCACGCGATTTAAGCCAATTTCCTGGCCAAGGGTCACGGCGGGAATGTTCAGAGACACTTCAATGGCTTTGCGAATGCTGACCGCGCCGGAAAACCCGCCCCCATAGTTACGGGGGGTGTATAGTCCGTCACCGTCGGGATAACTGACCTGAGTATCACTGACGATGCTCTCGGGTCCATAATTGCCGGTGGCAAAGGCTGTGTAGTAAACCAAGGGTTTAAAGGCTGAACCCGGTTGTCGTTGGGCCTGGGTTGCCCGGTTAAACTGACTCTGAGTATAGTCATATCCCCCCACGATCGCCTTGACAAAGTTCGTGCGTGGGTCAACGGCGGCTAGTGCCAACTGTCCCTGTTCAAAATCTCGGTAGAGTCCTTGATTGAACAGGCGAGTATGCCAATCTTTGACGGTTTGCTCGGCCATCCGTTGAGTGCTGAGGTCAACGGTGGTTTGCACACGCATTCCGCCTTTACTGAGAGTTTCGCGTCCAAACCGTTCGGTCAATTCATCGACCACCGCTCCCGTCACATAGGGGGAGATGCTTGAGGAGAATGACGAAATATTACCGAGGCGAATCGGTTGTTCTCGGGCTTCCTGGGCTTCTTCAGGGGTGATCCATTTTAATGCCACCATCCGGTTGAGGACGATCGCCTGTTGCCGTTTGGCCAGTTGATAGTCGGTAAAGGGACTATAGCTTTCGGGGGATTGAATTAAGCCGGCCATCATCGCGGCTTCGGCTAGGGTCAAATCACGCGCTGATTTGTTGAAATAACTCTGAGCGGCGGTTTCTGCTCCATAGAGGTTGTGACCCCAGTAGACCTGGTTGAGATACAGTTCGAGCAGTTCGTTTTTATCTAAAATCTGTTCGAGGCGGATAGCTAAAACCGCTTCGGCGACTTTGCGGCTAAATTCCCGTTCCGGGGTCAGAAACAGGTTTTTCACCAACTGCATTGTCAGAGTGGATGCACCTTCGACGGTTTCGCCTGACTCTAAGTTGGCCAAAGCGGCCCGAATCACCGCACCAGGGTTAATCCCCTGGTGGACGAGGAAATGGCTATCTTCAATGGCCAAGACCGCCAGTTTGAGGTTGTTGGAGATGTCCTCGAAGGGGATGACTTCCCGGTTGGCCTCATCATGGATACTGAGGAGTAGCTCGCCATTGATATCGTAAATATGGCTAGTTTCCGTCGGCATATAGCTACGCAACACCCGCACATCGGGGAGGTTGCGGAAACTAATAGCCAGTCCTACTAATCCCCCGGCGACCACCGAACTCCCGAGAAGTGTGGTTCCGAGAAGGGTGCTAGCGGTGACCTTGCCAACGGCTTGCACGAAGCGAAACAGTTGCATGGGGACTTGGGTTTTCTGGTTTCGATTTTGCCGAATGGTGTTACCTGACACAAAGCGCCTTCCTTACCAACGTTTGTTTTGAGAACGGTCTAGTTCGGTTGCATGGGAACCGGTCGAGTGGCGATCGCGCGATCGCGATGGATTTAACTCTAGGGCGATAACCCAAAAGAGGGGGGACTGGACATACTCTACACTATGGGACTCTACCGTATGGGAACTGGATTAAAACACAGAGGATTCGACTCTGGGCAACAATGAGGGGTCGGGGTTCCCTAGATGGGAATTTCAAGTTGGCCCATCTGGTCTGCTATTATAGCCACCTCATCACTACTAAGGCGCGATTTTTCCTTGCCCATTTGCTATGACCCCTGATTTATCTTGGCTACATCGAGGAACGGAGGAGATTTTTCCCAATCGTCCTGACTCCACGGATGAACGGGAAAACCTGGAGGTTTTGCTCACTCGTTGCGATCGCCCTTTGCGAGTCAAGCTCGGCATTGACCCCACTGGCTCGGACTTACACTTAGGACATAGTATCCCTTTCCGGAAAATGCGGGCGTTTCAGGATGCTGGCCATACGGCGGTTCTGATTATTGGCGATTTTACCGCTCGCATTGGTGATCCCACGGGCAAATCTGAGGTGCGCCGCCAACTGACGGCCCAACAGGTGAAGGAAAACGCCGAAACCTATTTGCAACAACTGCGACCGATTTTAGATTTTGATACCCCCGGCCGCTTAGAAATTCACTATAACTCGCAATGGCTGGGTGATTTGGATTTATCGAAAATCCTGGAGTTATTAGCCACGATGACTGTTGGGCAGATGTTAGCCAAAGAGGGCTTTTCCTTGCGCTATGATGCCGGAAATCCGATTTATTTGCATGAATTTCTCTATCCTTTGATGCAAGGCTATGATTCGGTGGCGATTGATGCGGATGTTGAACTCGGAGGGACGGATCAGAAGTTTAATTTAGCTGTCGGTCGCGATTTACAACGACATTTTGGCAAAACGCCGCAGTTTGGCCTACTGCTGCCGATTTTGATCGGCACCGATGGGGTGCAGAAAATGTCCAAGTCTCTCAATAACTACGTGGGGTTGCAAGAGGATGCGCTGTCGATGTATTCCAAGTTGGAAAAAACGGCGGATTCTCAGATTAACCAGTATTTTGAACTCCTGACGAAGCAGCCGTTGGAGCAACTTCCCGAGAATCCTCGGGAACGCCAAAAATCTTTGGCCTTAGATATTGTGGCTCAATATCATGGTCAGGCGGCGGCGCAAGAGGCGCAACAGGCCGCGATGTCCCTCGTCGGGGGCGATATGTCAACAGGTGCTGACGCGGTGCCGGAGTTTTCCTTGTCAGGGGTGGAGTTTCCGGCCAAACTGTTTTACATCCTAGGGGCCAGTGGACTCTGTCAGAGTAGTGGTGAGGGCCGCCGCCAAATTCAGGGGGGTGCGGTGCGTTTAGATGGCGATCGCATCACGGAGGTTAATGCCAGTTTTGAGTCAGCGGTGGATTTGGCCGGTAAGGTCTTACAGGTTGGCAAGAAAAAGTTTGTACGCTTGAGCGACTAGCGAGGGAACCGAGAGCGACGTGGGAACGAAGCTGCGAGATATCCAGGTGACTGAGGTGATTGATGGCGACACGCTGAAGGTCAAAATTGACGAACAGGAGGAGTTTGTTCGTTTAATTTGCGTGGACACCGAAGAAAGCAGTCTCCATCCTGCGCCGGAGACGGCCAAACCTGTGACGGAGGCTGGGATTGCCGCCGATAACATGGCCCATCAGTATTTTAGTCAAGCCAATGGCGATCTCTGTCAGGTGGATTTGGAGTTTGACACAGATGATTCCCCAGAGGACTGTTTACGGTGGCATCGTGGCAATTGTAGCCGCCTAGTTTGCTATGTTCATCGGGGGGATAGCCATTACAACTTGTTTACGATCAAACAGGGCTGGAGTCCCTATTTTACGAAGTATGGGCGATCGCGTTTGTATGATACGGCGTTTACGCTGGCTGAATTTGAAGCCCAGGCCCATCAGCGCAAAATCTGGAATCCTCAGGTGAACGCTCATGGGGCTTCTCGGAACTATTGTAGTCTCTCGGCCTGGTGGGCTTATCGGGCGGCGATTATTGAGGATTTTCGCCGCTGGGGAGCCGCCTCGGGCGCGATTTCGGTGCAGTTAGACTATTCTCAGGTGTTGCAGGCGATCGAGGATGGCCGAGATGTGACGGTGTTTTGTGATCTCCAAGGTGGAATCCGTAAGCAGGTTGAAGGGGGTGCGATTATTTTTACGGGATCTCGTCTATGTCCTCTCAAGTTTTGGATTCCTACCGCTTCGAACCCCGATGGGGAGGCGTTGGTGCGCTTAGTCTTGAATCGTTATGCTGGCCGTGGTCGAGGCTATGCCTATGTTCGGGGTCGGATTACTCTACATCGCGGCTTACCTCAGATGATTATCCGGCATCTTGAGCAACTTTCCGACTTTCCAGACAATTTTCAGAGATATTGAGGATTTAAGCCAATCTGAGGATTGAGACTGGCATGACTATAGGGAAACGTCATGAGACCTATAACATAATTCGATATTTAAAGGATGGTTTTTTACAAAAATTTAGACTAAACTAGAACCAGGGTCTTAACCGTCCCTTAATCAAAACCTGTTTTAGTAAACATCCTTTAAATTCAACCGAAACTCAACCGTTTGGGCGTGGCTTCACTCAATAGCCGCGCCTTTTTTGTATCTAGGGTTCAGAAAAAGAGGCCAGGGGCGGGATTCACGTCAGAAGAAGTGAAAATACCCTTTCAATCGAGGCAAAAGACCGTTTAAGATGTTGGGCAAGCCGATCGAGCGAGCGGAGGGCAATGGAGCCATCACACCGTTCTTTTGGCGATCGCCAGTGAATTGATAGGAGAGAGGAAGGACTCAGGACTTATGGAGCAAAGGGAAACGCGATTGACCAACCCCGACGGTCTCGGCGATCGCTCGGTCGAAACCGTATTAACTGAGCTGACTCAGGATCTCAAACATCTGCAACAGGATCTCATCGTGCAACTGACGCGAGATGTCAGCCGTCTGCAAGCGGAGAAAACGCGACTGCTAGATGACATCAGCCAACTGCAAGATCGCTATCAACAACTCTCTCCCGGCCAACGTCCCCCCGCGCTGAGTGAATCAGACGATGAGCGTCAGGTGTGGGTGCAACAACTGGCGCAACTGGTGGCGGCCAGTCTCGAAGAACGGCTCTCAGCTCGCGTCGAGGAACTGGCGGCCCGCCAACTCCCGCCCAATCGTCCCTTAGGGTCCTTAAGTGAGGGCGATCGCCTGCGAGATTCCGTCGATAGCCGTTTCCACCAAACCTATCGAGGACTGAGCCAGGAACTGGGCAACTACCGCAGCGATCTCTGGCAATCTCTGCATCAACTCGACAATCTACAACAACAAGGGGAAGCGCTCCTCGATACCCTCGTCAGTCGTTTAGGCCAGGAATTACGAGACGAGGCCAGCCAACCCACCGGACCGAGCCGGCCTCCTCAGGCCTACCGAAATGGGGCCGCAGAAGCGCCTAGCATTGAATCCTCGGCTCCTGCGAGCGATTCTCCACCCCCCTCGACGGAAGACAACAACCTGGTTCCGACACCTCCGGTTCCCACCCCCGAGGCCCTAGAGTCAGAGGTCGATGAGAATCAGCCAATCCCCAATGATGCACCGCCGCCGCCCGCGCCTAAACCCGCCTCTCAAGTCCAAACGGGACTGATTCTGGCTCTGCTGTACTCGGCGGTGTTGTCTCTGTTTAATGTCAGCATCCGGGTGATTCTCAGTGAACAGACTATTCTGGAACTAATCGGGGGAGGGGTGACTTGGGGAGGGATTATTTCCCCGAGTTTGGGCAACTCCATGCTGATTCTGTTTATGCGGATGGTGGTGGTGGTTGTGTTGATGCCCTTGGTGGCGATGCAGCTATATCCGCAATGGTGGCAAGAACTGAAGGACTTTCAACGGCCTGAAAACCGCCGTCTGCAATATCAGGTGGTTTGGAGTGGTGTGGCTCTGTTTGCCTCACAGGTTTTGATTTATATTGCGATCGGTAACATTCCCACAGCGGTAGCGATTACTCTATTCTTCATTTTCCCCATTGTCACTGTGTTGGGGGCTTGGTTCCTTTTTGGTGCCCGACCCACCATAACCCGAGCCGTTATTATGGCTGTTATTCTCATCGGTAGCTTATCGGCTGTTCCCGGAATTTTTACGATTTTCTCAGGAGGATTAGCCGGTGGGGGGTTAGTTTTGGGGAGTTTGACGGCGTTAGGATCAGGGGTGGCCTTTGCGGGATATGTGTTGCTGACTCAGATTGCCTCGAAACAACTACACCCGATTTCCTTTAGCTTTGCCAATTTTGTCTGTGTTTTTGTCTTTTCCTTTGTTGGCTTGGTGGTGGTTGAGCGTTTGGATGCGACGATGAGCTTGCCGACTCAGAACATTGGTGGCCTGCTTGGGGGCGGGTTCTGGCTGGGCCTGCTGACCCTAATTAGCTATGTTCTCAACAACTTTGCCATCCGCTATGCCGGGGCTTCTCTGGCGTCGATTGTTGGGGCAACGGGTCCGGTGATGACGGCGTTGTTGGGTTTCTTCTTAATTGGTGAGCAATTAACAGGTAACCAAATTTTTGGAATGTTAGTGGTTACGGCTGGCGTGGTGGCCTTGAGTTTAGAGCGGATGATGCTGGCCCGTAAGGGTTAAAGCTTTTGTAGAACAGCCAGAAACAAAGAAAAGACGCACCAAATGGTGCGTCTTTTCTTTGAGAACGGAGAGGGAGGGATTCGAACCCTCGTTAGAGTTGCCCCTAAACAGCATTTCCAGTGCTGCGCCTTAAACCGCTCGGCCACCTCTCCTCAGAGACTGTATTGAGTTTTTCAGTCAAAGCTTTCCTATCTTAACAGAGATTTTGGCGATCGCCAAGCCCTTTGGCGAGTTTTGGCGAAAAATTTGGGCGAGGTTTGGGCGATCGCCGCCTAACCTCCCCGGCCAGCGGGGTCTAAGCCTCGATGGGGTAGAATGAGCGCCTAGCGATGCAGTTGTAGTGTCCCACCACTTTGCCCTAAGCTCAGATTGGACAACAGATGGTCTGGTGAGATGCGATCGCGTCACGCCGAGATGATCCAATCTCTTGTCCGAGCTAACTAACCTAGCTAACTAACCTAGCTAACTAACCTAGCTAACTAACCCAGCCAACTAACCCAGCCGAATCTATGACTCGTACCCATCAAATTCGCATTCACGATCGCCAAAACGGTAAAGACTACACCGTCACGGTTCCTGAAGATCGCTATATTCTGCAATCGGCGGAAAACCAGGGGGTCGATTTACCGTTCTCCTGTCGTAACGGCGCTTGTACGACGTGCGCCGTGCGGGTAATCTCGGGGGAATTGTACCAACCTGAGGCCATGGGCCTGTCGCCGGCCCTCCAGAAAAAAGGCTATGCTCTCCTCTGTGTCAGTTATCCTCGTTCGGATATCGAGGTCGAGACCCAGGATGAAGATGAAGTCTATGAACTTCAGTTCGGTCGCTATTTCGGTAAGGGGAAAGTTCGCATGGGCTTGCCCCTCGATGAAGATTAACCGCGATGTGGCTAGGGGACATCCTCTGAGTTACAGTACAGTGGTATCACTTTTGTTTTTTAAGTCCACGCTAAGGTAGAGGTTCGTGCATGGCATCCATTCGTGAGTTGCACCGAGAATTGATTAATAAAGAGCGATCTGCGGTTGAAATGACCCAGGAAACCCTTGATCGCATTGATGCGTTGGAACCGCAACTTCACAGCTTTCTCCACGTGACGGCTGAAGCGGCGATCGCCCAGGCGCGGCGAGTGGATGCCAAAATCGCGGCGGGGGAGTCCATTGGACTGCTTGAGGGGATTCCCATCGCGATTAAGGATAATCTCTGTATGCGTGGGGTTCCCACCACCTGCGGTTCTCGGATTTTAGAAAACTACGTTCCCCCCTACAATGCCACAGTCATTGAGAAGCTAGAAGCAGCGGGGGCGGTTTTGTTGGGTAAAACCAATTTAGATGAGTTCGCTATGGGGAGTTCGACGGAGAACTCAGCCTATCAGGTGACGGCGAATCCCTGGGATATCTCTCGGGTTCCCGGTGGCTCGTCTGGCGGTTCAGCGGCGGCTGTGGCGGCCGATGAAGCGGTGGTCGCGTTAGGCTCGGATACGGGCGGCTCCATTCGTCAACCGGCCTCGTTCTGCGGGGTGGTGGGGATGAAACCCACTTATGGTTTGGTCTCGCGCTATGGTTTAGTGGCCTACGCCTCGTCGTTGGATCAAATTGGTCCGTTTGGGCGCACCGTCGAGGATGCGGCGACGCTGTTGGAGGCGATCGCCGGCTATGATCCCCGTGACTCCACCAGTCTCAAGGTGGATATTCCCCATTACTCCCGGGCCGTGAAACCCAACCTCAAGCCGAAAGGACGGTTACGGGTGGGGATTATTCAAGAAACCTTTGGTAAGGGCCTCGATCCTGAGGTGGAAACAGCCGTTAAAGCGGCGATCGAGGTGTTGCAAGAGTTGGGAACGGAGATTTCTGTAATTTCCTGCCCCACCTTTAGTTATGGCCTACCCACTTATTACATTATTGCTCCCTCGGAGGCCTCGGCCAACTTAGCCCGCTATGACGGGGTGAAGTACGGCTTACGAGTCGAAGATGCCGATAATCTGCTGGAGATGTACGAGAAAACTCGCGCTCAAGGGTTTGGCCCGGAAGTCAAACGCCGCATTGTGATTGGGACGTATGCTCTCTCAGCGGGCTATTATGATGCCTATTATCTCAAGGCTCAGAAGGTACGGACGTTGATTTGTCAAGATTTCCAGAAGGCGTTTGCTCAGGCGGATGTGTTAATTACCCCCACCTCGCCAACGACGGCCTTTAAGGCGGGGGAGAAGACGGATGATCCCTTGAGTATGTATCTGTCGGATTTGATGACGATTCCGGTGAATTTGGCGGGATTACCGGCGTTGAGTCTTCCCTGTGGTTTTGATGGTCAAGGGTTGCCGATTGGGATGCAGATGATTGGCAATGTGCTTCAGGAGGAACGACTCCTAGAGATTGCGAATGCTTATGAACAGGCGACGCTGTGGCATACTCGTAGCCCCAAACTCTCGGTTTAGGGGGGGGTTAAGCCTTGCTGGTTTTGCTGGCGCCGTTGGTGACGCTTTCGGGGGATTCGATGGCGACATCTCCCGGCGTTTCGGCGCGGATAATTTCTAGGATCAGTCGCGCGTCGCCGCTCATGGAGTCGCGGAAGCGGCTCAGTTCGGCGTGGCTACTGGCGACTTTTTGCAGAAGTTTGCCGGTTTTGCGATCGCTGGCCAGTTCGAGTTCTTCGGGGCTGAGCGATCGCTCGTTGTCGAGTACGGCTTGCACGAGGCTAACCAGGGGACGTGCTTCCTGACAGGTTTGTTGGTGGGTGACTTGTAGGCTCAGGAGTTGACAGAGTTCCTGGGCGCCTCGTTCGACGGGAAGGAGGGTTTGAGTATCGGTGGGTTCGGAGACGGCCATAATTGAGTCTTGATGAATTCCGTTGGCAAAGCGATCGGCGGGAAGTAAATCCTCTTCCCACAATTTTCGCACGAGTTCGATCGCCCCTTGACGGGTTTTGGGACTATCCCGTCGCCCAGATAGGCGCACTAAGGTTCCCACCCGTTGCGCTGGGGGCTGTTCAAGGTCATCGATAATTAGATAGTTGAGGGTTGGGGAAGACACGTGGCGACAATTATCGGGTCAGACGGTATCGAAATGGTCAACATTGCTCACTTCTTTTAGCATAAAATGTGATTTTCGTCAAGTATTTTGGAGGTCAAAAGGTGATGCTGGGGTGAATGTTTAGCTGAATTGACTCGCTGAATTTGTGACCGGTGTTGGGTCGCCCCATGCTGTCACCTCACGCTGAAAAATAGGGATTAACGGCCTTAAAATAAGGAAAATCACTGTGTCCAGAACCGGACAACAGGATGGGTTTGAGAGTCTCTTAATTTAACCAAACTCCAGAGAGTATGCGGGTAAACGATCGGTATTATCGGGGTGTGATGGGTTGGGCGATCGTCATGGGGCTACTGATGGCTCCATCCTGGATGGCCCGAGAGTCGAGTCAATTGGGGGCCGTGAGAACCACCGAGTCGCCAGGGGAGCGGATTCCCCAGGTTGTGCCTCAACAACTGCATTGTGAGGAAGAACCGAGTGGCTTCGGGTTACCGGGGTTTCAGCCGGGAACGTCTAAACCCCAGGTTGAACGGATGATTGGATCTCCGGCGGCTGTACAACGGGGGTATTGGGGCAACAGTACAGCCCTGGTGTATTATCTAATTCCCAATCAGGTCAGTCTGGGATTTTTGTTTGATGATAAATCCAATGTCTTACGGCAGACTGAAGCCTCATTTCACCACAGCTTAGAATTGCCTCTGGTGTTGTCCACCTTGGATAGTATGTTGGGCTGTCAACTCAATGAGGCGATCGAGTTGGGATTTCACCGCGTCTGGGAAGGGGAGATCTCAGAGTACCGCTTCCAACTGGCGGCGATGGAGGGAGTCATCTTTTGGGAAAGCGACACCCACGTTTATATTGGAGTTTGGCAACAAGGCTTTCAATAGACTGCAATCGGACTAAGTTATGGCATCGTTTCCTCAATCGGCTTCAACTCCCCGTCGCTACGCCATTGTCGGAACTGGCGCGATTGGCGGCTATTATGGTGCGAAACTACAACAAGCGGGGGTGGAGGTGCATTTCCTCACCCGCAGCGATTATGAGGTGATTCGTCAGCGGGGGTTAACGGTGGAATCTCCTGGGGGGAATTTTCAGTTAGGAGAGGTTCAGGCGTATCGGGATGTGGCCGATATGCCCGCTTGTGATGTGGTCATTTTAGCTCTGAAAACGACTCAGAATCAGGTGTTGGGGAAGTTGTTACCGCCTCTGTTGAAACCCGATGGGGTGGTGTTGGTGTTGCAGAATGGGTTGGGGGTTGAAGATGAGGTGGCGGAGTGGGTGGGGGGCGATCGCGTTCTCGGGGGATTGTGTTTTATCTGTTCTAATAAGGTTGGCCCCGGCCAGATTCGTCATTTGGATTATGGGGCGATCGCCCTCGGAGACTATCACCCGGATTATAGGCCGCAAGGGGTGACGGACCGGATGCGGGCGATCGCCCAGGATTTTGAGCGGGCCGAGATTCCCATGCAATTTCACGAGGATTTATTGCTGGCCCGTTGGAAAAAACTGGTTTGGAACATTCCCTTTAACGGCTTATCCGTGGTATTAGATGCCAAAACCGATCGCCTGATTGCTGATGACAACAGTCGTCAAGCGGTGAACTCTTTAATGGCTGAAGTTGTGGCGGGGGCGAAGGCTTGTGGGCGAGAAATTCCCGAAGCGTTTGTCGAGGAGATGTTAAACACCACCGAAAAGATGCCTCCTTATTTAACCAGTATGAAATTGGACTTTGAGGGCAAACGACCATTGGAGATTGAGGCGATTGTGGGGACTCCCCTCCGTCGCGGAACCGCCGCTGGGGCAAGTTTACCGCAAATGGCATTGTTGTATCATCAATTGACGGTGTTAGACCGCTATAATCGGGCGTAGCCATTACGTTAGGGTCAGGGAAATATTCTGTAAAAATACAGAGAAAAGCCTAGGAATCAGTATGTTTACGTGGTATTTATCGCGATTTCCCCAATCAAGCCTTCGTGACTACAGTTCCTGAGTTTCTCGGTCTCTATATATTATGTTTTGTTAACTAGCCTTCTCAGTCCAAGAGTTTTTTGCCTAAGATGACAACAGTTAATCAATCAACCGAATACTGTACAAACTAGGCCGCTTTTGATCTCAGAAGTAGAGATTGGTCCACGACCTTCCCCCAATATTCATTCAATCTAATCCTTAATCATTTCTTAAGGATGAGTGACCCATGAATGATCGAGATCGTGGCAAAAGAGTGGCATAACAGGTAGGCGGTCAAGTTTCGGAATACACCCATAGAGAAATCTTCAGGAGAAACGATTAATTATGGCAGTTTCATTAAAAAAAGGACAACGAGTCTCTCTGGAAAAAGTAGCTCCAGGACTTTCTCAGGCATTTATTGGACTAGGCTGGGACATTAAAGCAACGGATACAGGCTATGATTTTGATTTAGATGCCTCTGTTTTTTTGCTTGGCTCGAATGAAAAAATCATTTCCGATAATCACTTCATTTTTTATAATAACACGGGCAGTCCCGATCCAGACACATCAGTTCTTTATACAGGAGACAATTTGACTGGAGCAGGAGAGGGGGATGATGAGGTCATCAAAGTCAATTTCAAGAAAGTCCCTCCCGAAATCAAAAAAATTGTTGTAGCCGTGACCATTCATGAAGCCGAGGAGCGAGGACAGAATTTTGGTCAGGTTGAAAATGCGTTCGTTCGTCTTGTAGATGAGCAAACGAAACAAGAAGCCATTCGATATGACTTGACTGAAGATTACTCAACGGAAACGGCCTTAATCATGGCAGAAATGTATCGCAAAGATGGTGATTGGCGACTGAATGCTGTGGGTTCGGGTTATCAAGGTGGACTAAAAGCTCTGCTGGATCGATACAGCAATTAAAGTGAGTTACCGTGGAGGGTATCCCAGATCTAATGAGTCGTTTAAATGAGTCGTTTAAAGTCTTAGAGTCTTCGACAATACCCTCCATACCCCCACACCAAGTGACATCGTTCAATTGACCATGTAGGGTCTAACTAATATGGGAATCAACTTAAAAAAAGGGCAGCGAATTTCTTTAACCAAAGAAGCACCTGGATTAAAAAAGGTAATTTGCGGACTCGGTTGGGACGTCGCAGAAAAAGCGGGAGGTGGTTTGTTTGGTGTTTTTTCTAATACCGAAGATTATGATCTCGATGCTTCGGTGATATGCTTGGATGCTGCGGGTAAAGTATCTGAGTTAGGTAGCGTTGTCTATTTTGGAAATTTGTCCCATGCTTCGAAGAGTATTATCCATATGGGGGATAATTTAACGGGTGAGGGGGACGGAGATGATGAGCAAATTGTGGTAGATTTAGAGCGAGTTCCGGGCAATATTGCTCGGCTTGTTTTTACTGTCAACATTTACGAATGTATGAAGCGCAAACAAGACTTCGGACAAGTTCAAAATGCCTTTGTACGCCTGGTGAATGCTTCAAATAACCAAGAAATTGCTCGTTACAACCTATCTGGCTCTGAATACCAGGGTGCAACCGGAATGGTGATGGCTGAAATCTACCGACATGGTAGTGAGTGGAAAATGGCAGCGATGGGGAATGGTTTTAAGATAGAGGGATTAGGAGATTTAGTGAAAGCGTACTCCTAGTTAACCCCGGTAACAACGTCTAAGTCTTGAAAAAGCGAGACTTAGACGTTGTTGTCCCCTTTTTTGATTCTATACATTGATTATATCTAGTCCTTTTGTGAGTCAATGTCTCTATATGATCGCCTAGACTTGACCCGACCCAATCGAAAACTAAAAAGTCGAAT
>NZ_JAWOCL010000247.1:0-22979 GCF_046483825.1 Sodalinema sp. | reverse complement strand
AACTATTTAAAACCGGAATTGAAGAGTATTTAATGTTGATAAAACGATGAGTAAATCTAAACAAATTGTTGGAATTATTGGGGGCGGACAACTTGCCTGGATGATGGCGCAAGAAGCCCAAAAATTACAACTTCAAACCATCATTCAAACTCCGAATTCAGATGACCCAGCGGTTGGACTGGCGGATGAGGTTATTTTCGCCGATGTCGCGGATGTGGCGGCAACTCAGGAGTTGGCACAACGCTGCGATGTGATTACCTTTGAAAATGAATTTGTTGATTTAGTTGAGTTGGAAAAAATCAACAATTCTAATGTGTTGTTCCGTCCTCGTCTATCGGCGTTAAAACCGCTTTTAGATAAGTATGAGCAGCGTTGCTATTTGGATAACTTAACGTTACCCGTTCCTCATTTCTCTAAGTTGGAAAAAACCGAAAATGACTCGAATTTAATCACTTTCCCTTGCGTCATGAAAGCGCGGCGACATGGCTACGATGGTCAAGGAACGGTAATTTTGCACGATAGAACCCAGTTTGAGGAAACTTGGAAACGCTGGGGCTATCCGTCCGTCCTCATGGAAGAGTTTATCCCCTTTGAGCGTGAGTTAGCCGTCATGGCTGCTCGAAATCGTCAGGGAGAAATTGCCATTTATCCAATTGTGGAAACCCAACAAGAGAATCAAGTTTGTCGGCGCGTTGTTGCCCCGGCGGCGGTTTCCGAGGATGTGGTCAAGGATTGTCAGGCGATCGCGCGATCGCTCCTCAGCAATTTAGATGTAATCGGACTGTTTGGGATTGAACTCTTTTTAACTCCAGATGGGCGAGTCTTGGTCAATGAAATTGCACCGCGAACCCATAATTCGGGACATTTTTCTTTAGATGCTTGTGAAACGTCCCAATTTGCCCAAATTTTACGGGCGGTTTGTGATCTCCCCCTCGGTTCAACGACGATGACCTCTCCGGCGGCGGTGATGGTCAATTTGTTGGGATTTGAGACCGCAGAATCGGATTACCAACAAAGACGCGATCGCCTCGGCGGGTTTCCCCAGGCCCATGTCTATTGGTATGGTAAACGCCAATCTCGTCCCGGACGCAAATTAGGTCATGTTACGGTATTACTCGATCAGGTAGAAGAGGCGGGCCAGGTGGCGGCGGCGATCGAGGCAATTTGGCGGGGTGAATGACAATTCAGGCAATAAATGACCCGAGAAAATCCCCTGGTTGCCCAACTGTCATAAGATAATGAGATTGTCTTTAGGAGGTGTTGATCTTGTCTCCGGTTCGAGTTCGCCAACATGTTAATCCTCTCAGTCGTAAGTACCAACAACCGGTTCCCCTCCCGGATTGGTCTGACATTTACCAAAATCCTCAACAACCCCTACATTTAGATATTGGTTGTGCGCGAGGTCGTTTTCTCTACGAACTGGCCCCACAACAGCCGGATTGGAATTTTCTCGGTTTAGAGATTCGTCAGTCGTTGGTGGATGAAGCCAATCAATGGCGCGATCGCGACAACCTAACCAATCTTCACTATTTATATTGCAATATCAATGTCATGAGTGAAGCGTTACTGGGATCTCTCCCCGAGGGATGTCTCAAACGAGTCTCGATTCAATTCCCCGATCCCTGGTTCAAAAAACGCCACCATAAGCGTCGCGTGGTTCAACCGGAGTTAGTGGCCGATTTGGCCCGTTTCTTGGCCCCCGATGGGGAGATTTTCCTGCAATCGGATGTGGAGGAGGTGGCTATCGAGATGTGCGATCGCGTCTCGGAACATCCCGCCTTCACCGCCACCAGCGACGACTGGCTACCCGACAACCCTCTCCCGGTGGCGACGGAACGAGAAATCGCCACCTACAACAAAGGAGAACCGGTGTATCGCCGTCTTTTCCGTCGTTCAGCGTAACCCGAGAACTTCACCCTCGCCGTCGATGACTTCCCCCAACACCCAGGCCGGTTGCTGTTGAGTGTTGAGACTCGCCAGAGTCGCCTCCACATCCCTGGAGGAAACAACAACCACAAATCCGACTCCCATATTAAAGGTGTCGAACATGGCCTCGGGTGAGACGTTCCCCGCCTCAGCCAACCATTCAAATACGCGGGGAGTCTCCCAACCTTCGTAGTTAATGCGGACAGACTGCTTGTCTCCCAGACAGCGGGGTAGGTTTTCCGGGAGTCCGCCGCCGGTGATGTGGGCCATCCCATGAATCTCGATCGCCTGACGACGCAGTTCTAAGATCGGTTGGATATAGAGTTGGGTCGGCGTGAGAAATACCTCTCCCAAGGATTGTCCCTGCAACACCGGGGGACAGTCACTCCAGGAATAGCCCCCGTCGGTGATGATTTTCCGCACTAAACTATAGCCGTTGCTGTGAACTCCGGAACTGGGAAGGGCGATCGCCACATCTCCCACGTTCACCTGAGATCCGTCGAGAAGTTGCTCTTTTTCGACAATCCCGACGCAAAACCCGGCCATATCATATTCCCCATCGGGGTAAAATCCCGGCATTTCGGCGGTTTCTCCCCCTAATAAGGCACATCCCGCCTCACGACAGCCGATCGCAATCCCACTCACCACCTGGGCCAGTTGTTCGCTGTCGAGTTTTCCGGTGGCCAGGTAATCCAGAAAATACAGGGGTTCGGCCCCACTGGTGAGGACGTCATTGGCACACATCGCCACGAGATCGATCCCAACGGTGTCGTGGCGGTTCAGGGATTGGGCCAGTTTCAGTTTGGTCCCCACGCCGTCGGTTCCAGACACGAGAACTGGTTTCCGATAACCCTCGGGAAGTTCAAAATAGCCGCCAAATCCTCCCAGGCCTCCGAGAACCCCAGGACGATAGGTGTCTTTAACGAGGGATTCGATGCGGTTGACGAAGGCGCGACCGGCTTCGATGTTCACTCCAGCGTCCTGATAGTCCATGAGGCAGATTTCTTTAATGACATAATCGTGGGCTGCGATCGCGCGATCGCAACTGCAAGCTGCATTCTAGCTTAACCTTGCCCCTTTCTTGAAATCCTGACAACCCTATACCATATTTATGGTCATTTTTATGTGTTTTTTTGTTAAAGATTTGTTCTCGCGCAAGAAACGCTGAGCGCTTGACCAGTAAGGGGTTACAGCAGAAAATGCCCGAAAAGCGGATTGTAAACTTTTGATAAAGTTTAACCGCTTTTCGAGCGACTACTGATCCCCGATTCAAAATCTTCGTGTTATTCTGTTGCAGTTCCACCTACAACTTAAACACGAAATGAGTATGAGTTAGCTGTCGAGTGAGCAAAATCTGCCACTCAGACCGATCCGCCTCCTTGGGAGTTAGGCAGACTCCTTCGAGCGGCGGCGATCGCAGCGAACCAACCTCATACTCGCCAACACACCCCTAAACAGACCGTGGTGTGTACTGTACTCACTCAGGAGACGTTCCTATTTATGAGTTATCAACTTTGGAGAAACTTCACGGTGGCCTTAGCTATTTCCGGACTGGGAAGCTCGGCTCAACTGGTCAACGCCCAGGAGAGCGCGGCTGCACGTTACCTCCCCCTTGCCGCTGAAGCAACTGTTTCGGAGCTGGCACAAGGAGAAAACGGAGTAGAAAACACCGTGACGTCCTCTCCAACCGCTGAGGAGAGGCTCATTGCGAATCGAGAACAAATCGAGAATGCTAACTCGGGCATCGAACAACTCTCATTCGCCCCGAGTCAGGTTCTAGATAACTCCAGTTTACTAGAGGCCTTAGCCCCCCCGCAACCAGAAGTTTTAGGAACCGTAGCTTCGGAAACTCATCAAGCCTATCGCGAAGCCGGAACCTCTGAAAAACCCGCTACTGCTGCTCCCAAATCCGAGCCAGTTGTTCACGAAGAACAAGGAATCGCCTCCTGGTATGGACCCGGTTTTGAAGGGAACCGAACCGCCAACGGTGAAATTTTCAATAGTCAAGAGATCACGGCGGCTCATTTAGAATTACCCTTTGGAACCGAAGTTCGCGTGACGAACCTCAACAATGGTCGTTCTCTTGTCGTCCGTATCAACGATCGCGGCCCCTACACCGGCGGACGGGTGATTGACCTCTCCGCCCGAGCAGCCGAAGAACTCGGTATGATTCATACCGGAACCGCTCCCGTGGTTCTCGAAGTTCTCGCGAACTAACCCTTGACAGTTGGCCCAGAATCGTTAACAGTGGATGGTTTGGAAGGGTGCATCTTTAACCTAACCCTTGAGACCTCCCGAGCGGTTAATCGCAATTTACTGTTAACAGTCGCAGGGTCATGGAAAAACTGACCACCATTGCTGAATTACGCCACTATCGGCACCAGTTGCCCCCTGATGCCCGCCTGGGGTTGATCCCCACGATGGGCAATCTCCATCAGGGGCACTTAAGCCTCATTCAGCAGGGGCGATCGCAGAATGACCAGGTTATCGTCAGCATCTTCGTTAACCCACTCCAATTCGGCCCCAACGAAGACCTCGATCGCTATCCCAAAACCCTAGACGCCGATCTACAGCATTGCCGGGAACTAGGCGTTGATGCCGTCTTTTGCCCCCGGCCCCAGGACTTGGGAATCGCCTCGGGAGAGTCCTCCCTAACCACCGTGGTGCCACCCCAACACTTAACCTCAGTTCTCTGTGGGCGATCGCGTCCCGGACATTTCCAAGGGGTGGCCACCATTGTCAGCAAACTCTTCAACCTGATTCAGCCCCATCGCGCCTACTTTGGCGAAAAAGACGCTCAGCAACTGGTGATTATCCGTCACCTCGTGGCGGATCTCAATTTTCCTGTAGAGATTATTGGCTGTCCCATTGTCCGGGAAGCCTCAGGACTCGCCTATAGTTCCCGTAACCAATACCTCAGCGATCGCCAACAGGACCAAGCCAGCGCCCTATTTCGCGGCTTAAAGTCGGCCCGCCAGCAATTTGAAGCCGGACAACGCCAGGCCCAATCCCTACTCGCCGCCGTCAACGCTGAACTGGCCAAAGTTCCCCAAATCACCCCCGAATATATCGCACTGGTTGACCCCCAAACCCTACAACCCATAGAAACCATCAACCAACAAGGACGACTTCTCATCGCCGCCCACCTCGGTTCCACTCGCCTAATTGATACCATGCTGTTAACAGTCCGCCAACCCACCATCCGCCAACCCATTGTTGCCATCGATGGCCCCGCCGGGGCGGGTAAATCCACCGTCACCCGACAAGTCGCTGATCGCTTGGGCCTTCTGTACTTAGATACTGGAGCCATGTATCGGGCTGTAACCTGGTATATCCTCGAATCGGGTATTGCGATCGAGGATGAAGCCCATATCGCCCAGGCCCTAGACAATTGCCAGATTCGCCTCGAACCCCAAGCCGACAGTCCCCAATGTCGCGTTTGGGTGAATCAGCATGATGTCACCCAAGCCATTCGCAGCCCTGACGTCACCGCCAAGGTGTCCACCGTTGCCGCGTTCTCCGCTGTGCGTCGGTTTTTAGTGCAACAACAACAAGACTATGGCGCGGCTGGGGGCTTAGTAGCCGAAGGACGGGATATGGGAACTCAGGTCTTTCCCCAGGCCGATGTCAAGATTTTCCTGACCGCTTCCGTTGCCGAACGAGCCAGACGGCGCAAGTTGGATTTAGAAAAGCAGGGCTATGAGGTTGACCTCTCTCAGTTAGAAGCCGAAATTGCCAAGCGGGATCAGCAAGATAGCACTCGGGCGTTGTCTCCCTTACAAAAGGCTGAGGATGCGATCGAAATTCAAACCGATGATTTGACCATTGAGGATGTAGTCCATAAGATTCTCAGCCATGTCCCCAACTCCTAACGAGACTCACGAAATAGGGGTAGCTGCTCTTCATGCAGGAGATGTTCAGCGGCCTTGACGACATCGTCGCGGATATCTCGTAGGTCTTCTCGGTTGTCGAGATAGGCGTGCAGAGCATCGAGGGGATCGATGGCCCGGCCACTTAGGGAGGGAATCCGGGGACGACTCAGTTGACTGATCAGTTCGGGCTGAATTGTGGCACTATGGGCGCTTTTGAGGGCTTTGCGAAGCTCAGAGGTGTTGATGCGATCGAGTTGATCGGCTCGTAGTTTGTAGCGTAGCCGCACCACGCGATCGCCGATATCGCTCTTGTTTAGGGCTTTCAAGAGCGTGGCTTGGGGATCGTCGGCTTCGGAAACATCGATCGACAGGGTAAAGAAGGCTCGCACGGGAAGGGGACAGAACTCCCAGTTACAGCCACCAACGGTTACATCGGCCAGGACATAGCCTTTCTCTTCTTTCTCTTCACTAAAATCAACCCGTTCAATACTTCCTGGATAGACGACCGGGGGATCGTTACTGGGATTGAGATTTTGGTGTTTGTGGACATGACCGAGGGCTACATAGTCAAATTCGTGACGAACTAGCAGAGATAGGGGAATCGTAAAGCCTTTACTCACCGCCAGGAGGCGTTCGGCCCCAAATTTGGCTTTGTCACTCATGAGATGGCCCAGGAGGATGGTGGGACAGTCGCGATCGCGTTTGCGGATTTCTCCTTCTAGGGCAATTCGCAGCCGTTCGGCTAATAACTCGTTGATTTCGGCAATGGAGAGGCCTTGACTTTCGGGACGAGTCAGGAGGGTTGAACTGGTAAGCCAGGGTAAGGTGATGACTTGGATGGGACCGCTACGGGTGGAGATGTGATGGAGATCGAGGCGATCGCCGACAATGAAGTTCGGGACAGCCAGAGTCCGATAAATGCCGAGACTGGCACTTCCGTCGGCCAGGGAGTAGCGATCGTGATTTCCCACTAGGAGAACGGTGGGGATGTTGGCTTCGGCCAGCCGATGAAATTCTCGGGCGAAGGCTTCGGCGATATAGGGCGGCGGGGTGGCGTCGGGAAAGGCATCGCCTCCAAATAGAACTAAATCGACCGGTTCGGCGAGGGCGCGATCGATACAACGTTTGAGGGTTCCGATGAAGTCCAGCAGACGGGTGTTCAGGCCAGTGTCTGGGTCGATTTTGCCGTGGGAAAAGCCGCTACCGAGATGAATGTCTGAAAGATGGAGAATTTTAACCATGATTTACAATCCAAAAAAAGACACTTTAAAATAAGCAAGAAAAACTAAATTAAACTTTTGAATTAGATATTTTTGGGGATTTATAATGTCCCGTTTTATATGTCTAATTTTGTAGATCTGGCGGCAAGGGGTCGGGAACGAGACGACTCAATCCTGCGGTTCCGCCCCGGTCTATATCTAGGCGACAACGGATTGGAGATCCTTGAAACTGACAGGTATAGGCGGCGAGAAGCCGTTGGGGTTGTTGACGACTGAACACTCGCAGGTCGTAGCCATAGGAACGGGCGACGACGCCCATTTGATAGACAAATTGATAGCGTTCGAGATAGTCGAGAGGGGTCCAAAATTGCGGGTTAATCACCAGATCAATGCGTTGTTCTTCAGGATAGGCGAGCCAGGTGTCCAGGAGTGAGCCACCAAACTGCTCGGCGGCCCACCATAAACTCGGTTCGGTCAGATGGTCTTGGGAGACGGTATCGGGACGGATAATGGGTTCCTCGAAGAGATCGGGAGAGCGATCGAGATGATCAAGGTTGAGGGGATCGCTGGCCGGTTGGGGAATTGAGGACACTTCGGCTACGCTATGAGTCGCCACTAGGACGGTCATTAGGGTGGCGATCGCCAGACTGAGTTTAGTCCTCAGGCTGAACCGCTGGCGTGGCGGCTTCGGCTTCGCTTGGTGTTTCGCTTGGTGTTTCGGTTTCCGCTTCGTCAATGGCCTCGTTATTGGCGGGATCGCTGTTATTGTCCGCTTCTTGTGAGGCGGACGTGGGAGAGATGTTTTCTGGGGCTGACTGGTCTGAGGTGTCGGCTGGCCCGTTGACTGGGGTGGGGACGGATTCGTCACCGCTGACGTCAGCCTCGGTTGCGTTTTTGGCGGCTGGGGACGGTGTTGTTTCCTCGGGTTCGTCGGGGATGAGGATGTCTGGGGTCGCTTCAGGTTCGACAATTTCGGGAAGGGTGTCTTCAGGCGTTAGAACGGGTTCGGGTTGAATCTCGGGTTCGGGTTCAAGGCTGGGTGGGTTGGTGTCCGGCTTAGTCTCCGGGGTGAGGACAATGGTGGGATCGATGATGCTTTCGGCTTCTTGGGAATTGAGTTGACCTTTCACCAGTTGGGAGAGGGGATTGTTCCCGTCGGGATCATAGGTGATCAAGGCGGCGGTGGTGTTAAAGGTGTTTTGTAGGGGTTCGCCACTCTCATCGATAAATTCTAGCTTGACCCAGTTGGTTCCGGGTTGGAAGCCTTTGAGGTAGAAGGGTTGCCAGCGATCGCTCACGAAGCTATAGCCGTTAATGGTGGCTCGGACACGCCAGTCGGGAATCTCATCGGCGTCAAATTCTTGGGCGACGAGATGTAGGGGAGCGTTGGTGAGGTAGAAGTCGAGCAGGATCGGTTCGGCGTTGTAGATCCCTCGGGGCTGGTTATAGGTGAGGAGGGGACGGTTGGGATCGGGCTGATGGCTGCCGGTTTTGGTATATAAATGGAAGCTGGTTTGGGCGTAGGCTCCTTCGTTTTTGAAGCTTTCATGCCAGGGACGTACGGCGAAGGCCCGCAGGGTATGGGTTCCGGCGCTTAGGTCGTTGAGGATGATCGGCTGGTCGAGGTTGTGGATGGGGTCGAGGGGGCGATCGTCGAGGATGAGTTGGATGTAAGGACCTAGGCCGAGGGTCTTGTTTTTGAAGATGGGTAGGTCTTGGACGTCGAGTTGGATGTTGACTTGGCTCGTCCGCAGGACTTCGTCGGGACGGGGTTGCTTGATGCGGACTTGGGGACGGTAGCGATCAAGGGCGATTTTGAGTTGGGCGATCGCCTCGGGGGGGGAGACTTCGGTTAGTTCGACGGGAGGGGCGATCGCCTCCGCTGTTCGCCTGGGACGAGTTCCTGACTCGATGCTGAGATCCGGTTGACTACATCCCCAGAGTCCCAGGACGACAAGCAGGACTAGGGCTAGTTGTCGCGATAGCCATGTTTTCCACAGTGATGGGCGATCGTCACGATTCAGCACGCCTGAAACACTCCCTCGAAATAACAACGTCCATGACAAATCACTGGACTTGCCAGTCACTATAGCGGAAAATGCCCAAACTGCGTCACCTTCACAGGCTGAAAACTCCTTTGGGCGCGTCCGAGCTGGGGCAACGAGTTGGTCGCTTTGAGAGCCAGCCGTCCATCCTGTACTATGGTGTGTACTATATATAGATCTCGACTTGCTACGTCTCTGTGCAATTTATTAAAACAATTTAACTTTTGTAAAGTTAATGTTACGTTACTTGACTTACCGGGCAAATTTTACTAGCGCACATCAAGAAAAAATAAAAAGAAATCGTTTGAATTATTCCGAAAGAAGACCTATAATCACAAACATAGATTCTCGGTAACAGCCGCAGAACGTTCAGTCTAGCTCTTAAGCCCTCGGGTTTAGAGTGACGGAAACATCAACTTCCCTAATATGAAGCTGACTGCAAGCGACATAAAAGATAAAAAACGTAATATGGGATTTAAAAATCCCAAGTTATCACATCCAAGACTGCGGAAGTTGGTTAGAATGTTTTGTGGCGAAACGTTACTCACGACAACGAGTCTAAAAGCCTCCCCATCATTCGGGAGACATTCTAAGCAGATTTATCTGTGATAGAATGCGTTTCACGTAGTACCGGAGGGCATCCGGGAACTCATCTCAAATCCAACGCATTGTGCGTTAAACTTTTGAGAGAAATGCCTGGAGAGAGCCATCGAGCTAAGGATGTGAGGAAACAAGCATCAGTAGCCGGTCAAGCCGAACCAGGAATCTAGTACCGCAAGGTCTAGAGCATCCCCACGCCTTTAGGCTGGTGAGTATGTCAATGGTCTAGAGAGAGGAGAGACTCGATGACGATTAGTCCCCAGGAGCGGGATGCAAAAGTCAAAGTCGAGGTCGACAAGAACCCGGTTCCAACTTCTTTCGAGAAGTGGGGCAAACCCGGTCACTTCGATCGCACTTTGGCGCGAGGTCCAAAAACCACCACTTGGATTTGGAACCTCCATGCAGACGCTCATGATTTCGACAGTCAAACCAACGACTTAGAAGAAGTATCGCGCAAAATCTTTAGCGCCCACTTCGGTCAACTGGCAGTCATTTTTATCTGGTTAAGCGGTGCCTATTTCCACGGCGCACGCTTCTCCAACTATGAAGCTTGGTTAACCGATCCCACCGGGATCAAACCGAGTGCCCAAGTAGTCTGGTCCATCGTGGGTCAAGACATCCTCAACGCCGACGTTGGTGGTGGCTTCCACGGGATTCAAATTACCTCTGGCTTGTTCCAACTCTGGCGTGCCAGCGGCATCACCAACGAGTTCCAACTGTACTGCACCGCCATCGGTGGTTTAGTCATGGCGGCTCTGATGCTGTTCGCCGGTTGGTTCCATTACCACGTCAGTGCACCGAAACTGGAATGGTTCCAAAACGTGGAATCGATGATGAACCACCACCTGGCTGGTTTACTCGGACTTGGCTCCTTAGGTTGGGCCGGTCACCAAATCCACGTTTCGCTTCCCATTAATAAACTTCTGGATGCTGGTGTTGCACCGCAGGATATTCCCCTGCCGCACGAGTTTATCCTTGATACAAGCAAAATGGCGGAACTGTACCCCAGTTTTGCCAAAGGTTTAACCCCGTTCTTCACCTTGAACTGGGGCGAATATGCAGACTTCCTAACCTTCAAAGGTGGCTTGAACCCCCAAACCGGTGGTCTCTGGCTGAGCGACACGGCACACCATCACTTGGCGATCGCCGTCTTGTTCATCATCGCTGGCCATATGTACCGAACCAACTGGGGTATCGGTCACAGCATGAAGGAAATCCTGGAAGCCCATAAAGGGCCGTTCACCGGAGAAGGTCACAAAGGACTTTATGAGATCCTGACCACCTCCTGGCACGCTCAACTCGCGATTAACCTCGCGATGCTGGGTTCCCTGAGCATCATTGTGGCTCACCACATGTATGCCATGCCTCCTTATCCGTACATTGCGACGGATTACCCGACACAACTGTCGCTGTTTACCCACCATATGTGGATTGGCGGCTTCCTAGTCGTCGGTGCAGGCGCTCACGCTGCCATCTTCATGGTTCGTGACTATGATCCTGCCAAAAACGTGGATAACCTGCTCGATCGGGTCATCCGCCATCGAGATGCAATCATTTCTCACCTGAACTGGGTTTGTATCTTCTTGGGCTTCCACAGCTTTGGACTCTACGTCCATAACGACACCATGCGTGCCTTTGGTCGTCCTCAAGATATGTTCTCCGACACGGGGATCCAGCTTCAGCCAATCTTTGCCCAATGGGTTCAACACCTACACACCTTGGCACCGGGAAATACAGCTCCCAACGCCCTAGCAAGTGTGAGTCCTGCCTTTGGCGGCGATGTCGTCGCGGTGGGTGGAAAAGTCGCCATGATGCCGATTGAACTCGGTACAGCTGACTTCCTGGTTCACCACATTCATGCGTTCACGATTCACGTGACCGTGCTGATTCTGCTCAAAGGCGTGCTGTTTGCTCGCAGCTCTCGCCTAATTCCCGACAAATCCGAGCTAGGCTTCCGCTTTGCTTGCGACGGTCCGGGACGTGGCGGTACCTGCCAAGTGTCGGGTTGGGACCACGTGTTCTTGGGTCTGTTCTGGATGTACAACAGCCTCTCCATCGTCATCTTCCACTTCAGTTGGAAAATGCAATCCGATGTTTGGGGAACAGTTGGTGCAGACGGTTCGGTGTCCCACATCACCTATGGCAACTTTGCCCAAAGCGCCATTACCATTAATGGATGGTTGCGCGACTTCCTGTGGGCGCAAGCCTCTCAGGTAATCGGTTCCTACGGTTCAGCCTTGTCTGCCTATGGACTGCTGTTCCTCGGTGCTCACTTCGTTTGGGCATTCAGCCTCATGTTCCTCTTTAGTGGACGTGGCTACTGGCAAGAGCTAATTGAGTCGATCGTTTGGGCTCACAACAAGCTCAAAGTCGCTCCCGCGATTCAACCCCGCGCCCTGAGCATCATTCAAGGTCGGGCCGTTGGCGTCGCCCACTATCTGTTAGGTGGGATTGCCACAACCTGGGCATTCTTCCTGGCACGGATCATTTCAGTAGGATGATACTCGCACGCATCTCCTTGTAGGACTTATGGCAACGAAATTCCCAAAATTTAGCCAAGACTTGGCCCAGGATCCAACCACACGGCGGATCTGGTACGGGATTGCTACGTCGCACGATTTCGAAAGCCATGATGGTATGACGGAAGAAAATCTTTATCAAAAGATTTTCGCGTCCCACTTCGGACACCTCGCCATTATCTTTCTGTGGACCTCAGGCAACCTCTTCCATGTCGCTTGGCAAGGCAACTTCGAGCAGTGGATCAAAGATCCCCTCAACATCCGTCCCATCGCCCACGCGATTTGGGATCCTCAATTCGGTCAAGGCGCTGTTGATGCCTTCACTCAAGCCGGGGCATCTAACCCGGTCAACATCGCTTACTCCGGCGTGTACCACTGGTGGTACACCATCGGAATGCGCACCAACAACGACCTTTACCAAGGGTCGATCTTCCTTCTGGTTCTGGCGGCTGTCATGCTCTTCGCGGGCTGGCTGCACCTGCAACCGAAATATCGTCCGAGCCTTTCTTGGTTCAAAAATGCTGAGTCTCGCCTGAACCACCACCTCGCGGGTCTGTTCGGAGTTAGCTCACTGGCTTGGACCGGTCACCTGGTGCATGTCGCCATCCCTGAATCTCGGGGTCAGCATGTGGGTTGGGATAACTTCCTCAGCACCATGCCTCACCCGGCCGGACTGAAGCCCTTCTTCACCGGTAACTGGGGCGTCTATGCTCAGAGTCCTGACACCGCAAGCCATGTCTTTGGCACGTCTGAAGGTGCAGGAACCGCTATCTTGACCTTCTTGGGTGGCTTCCACCCGCAAACCGAGTCCCTGTGGCTGACGGATATGGCGCATCACCATCTGGCGATCGCCGTCCTGTTCATCGTCGCAGGTCACATGTACCGCACCAACTTTGGTATCGGTCACAGCATTAAAGAGATCCTCGGCGCTCACAATCCCCCCAAAGGCACTCCTTTCGGCGGAATGTTGGGTGAAGGTCACAAAGGTCTCTACGACACCATCAACAACTCGCTGCACTTCCAACTGGGTCTGGCTCTCGCCTCCTTAGGTGTGATTACCTCCCTGGTGGCGCAGCACATGTACGCTCTGCCTCCCTACGCCTTCATGGCGAAGGACTACACCACCATGGCAGCGTTGTACACCCATCACCAGTACATTGCTGGCTTCCTGATGGTTGGGGCATTTGCTCACGGCGCAATCTTCTTTGTCCGTGACTATGATCCCGAAACGAACAAAAACAATGTTCTGGCTCGGATGCTGGATCATAAAGAGGCTCTCATTTCTCACCTGAGCTGGGTGTCTCTGTTCCTCGGCTTCCATACCTTGGGACTCTATGTTCACAACGACGTCGTCGTTGCTTTCGGTACCCCCGAAAAACAAATCCTGATTGAGCCGGTCTTCGCCCAATGGGTTCAGGCCGCATCGGGTAAAGCCCTCTACGGCTTTGATGTTCTTCTGTCGAACCCCGACAGCATTGCTACCACCGCTTGGCCCAACCATGCCAACGTGTGGCTACCCGGTTGGTTGGATGCCATCAACAGTGGTTCCAACTCCCTCTTCCTGACCATTGGTCCTGGTGACTTCTTAGTTCACCATGCGATCGCCCTCGGTCTGCATACCACCACCTTGATTCTCGTCAAAGGTGCTTTGGATGCCCGTGGTTCTAAGCTGATGCCGGACAAAAAAGACTTCGGTTACAGCTTCCCCTGTGATGGTCCGGGTCGTGGCGGTACGTGCGACATCTCTGCTTGGGATGCCTTCTATCTCGCCATGTTCTGGATGCTGAACACCTTAGGTTGGTTGACCTTCTACTGGCACTGGAAACACCTCACCGTTTGGCAAGGTAACGTTGCCCAGTTTAATGAGTCGTCCACCTATCTGATGGGTTGGTTCCGCGATTACCTGTGGTTGAACTCTTCTCAGTTAATCAACGGCTACAATCCCTTCGGTGTCAATAACCTCTCGGTTTGGGCTTGGATGTTCCTGTTCGGTCACCTGGTTTGGGCGACAGGCTTCATGTTCCTCATCTCTTGGCGGGGTTACTGGCAAGAACTCATCGAAACCTTGGTTTGGGCACACGAGCGCACTCCTCTGGCGAACCTAGTTCGTTGGAAAGACAAGCCCGTTGCACTCTCCATCGTTCAGGCTCGGGTTGTGGGTCTAGCTCACTTTACTGTGGGGTATATCTTCACCTACGCGGCCTTCCTGATTGCCTCAACGGCTGGTAAGTTCGGTTAATCTGAACCCCTCTGTGTAGGATAATCGACAAGACCTCCTCTCTTCCCGAGAGGGGGTTTTGTTTGCTTAAGGGGAACTGGAATTTATTCTGTCATTTTAGTCATAGCAAATAAGACTAGATATATATTAAAATCAATGTAATGCCAAGACTTTAGTTTATTTAACCGTCCCTATTCAATTGTCAATTGTTAAGTCTCTATGGTGACAACAGTTTCCCAATGCCGATCGCTGGCAGAGTTTCTGCAACAGCCCGAAACCACACCCGCCCGTGAGTATATTCGGGGACAAATTGTTCAAAAACCGATGCCGAAAGGGAAACATAGCCGTTTACAAGCTAAATTGCTAGAACGTATCAATCAAGTGGGAGAAGCCACTCAGTTGGCTTATGGGTTCCCAGAATTGCGTTGGACCGTTGGCGATCGCTCCCTGGTTCCAGATATCGCCGTGTTTCGTTGGCATCGGATTCCCCTAGATGAAGCGGGAGAATTTGCCAATGATTTCTCCATCGCCCCCGATTGGATCATTGAAATTCTCTCCCCCAATCAACAGCCAAATCAGGTGATTGGTAAAATCCTATATGGGTTGGAGTCGGGAACTGAACTGGCCTGGTTAATCGATCCCGGCGATCGCAGTGTTCTGATGTTTCAGCCCCGAGAACAACCCCAACTCAGGATTGAAGATGAGCCATTGACCCTATTGTCTGGCCTTGACCTAAACCTGACAGCAGCCGAAATCTTCAACGGGTTAAAACTCCCGACGACTCCTTGACGATCGCGTTGAGACATGATAAAGACACGACCCCTTCCCCTCCTAGACCAACCCGATCGCCTCGAACAACGTCTTAAAGATATCCCCCCAGAACCGGGAGTCTATCTGATGCGGGATGACGGCGATCGCATCCTCTATATTGGCAAATCCAAACGCCTCCGCAGCCGCGTACGCTCCTACTTTCGCCAATCCCAACCCCTGAGCGATCGCATCGCCCTCATGGTTCACCAAGTCTGTGATATCGAGTTTATCGTCACCGACAGCGAAGCAGAAGCCCTAGCCCTCGAAGCCAACCTCATCAAACAACATCAACCCCAATTCAACGTCCTCCTCAAAGACGACAAAAAATATCCCTATCTCTGCATTACCTGGTCCGAAGACTATCCCCGTATCTTCATCACCCGCAAACGACGCATCGCCAACCCCAAAGACCGCTACTACGGCCCCTACGTCGATACCCGCCAACTCCGCAGTACCCTCAACCTCGTCAAACGCATCTTCCCCTTGCGTCAACGACCCAAACCCCTCTTCAAAGACCGGCCCTGTCTCAACTACGACATTGGCCGCTGTCCCGGAGTCTGCCAACAACTGATTACCCCCGAGGCCTATCATCAAATCGTCGAGAAAGTGGCCATGGTCTTCCAAGGACGTATCGGCGAACTCGAAACCCTCCTCAACCAGCAGATGCAAACCGCCGCTGCACAACTCGAATTTGAGAAAGCCGCCGAAGTGCGCGATCGCCTGCAAGGCCTACAATCCCTCGGCGTTGACCAAAAAGTCGCCCTCCCCGATGACCGCATTTCCCGAGATGCGATCGCCCTGCGTCTCGGAGAACGCCACGCCTGCATTCAACTGTTCCAAATCCGGGCCGGAAAACTCATCAGCCGCCTCGGCTTCATCGCCAACGCCGACGATCCCGGTTCCATCCTGCAACGAGTTCTCGAAGAACATTATCGCAACCTTGACCCCGTCGAAATTCCCAGCACCATTCTCCTGCAACATCCCCTCCCCGACGCCGATCTCCTAGAAACCTGGCTCAGCCAAACCCGAGGCCGGAAAGTCACCCTAGAAGTCCCCCAGCGGCAACAAAAAGCCGAACTCATTGCCATGGTTGAACGCAACGCCGGCTACGAACTGGCCCGACTCGAACGGGGCGATCGCCGCAACCAAGAAGCCCTACAAGACCTGGCCCAGCTTCTCGGACAGTCGCCCCCACCCCGCCGCCTCGAATGTTACGACATCTCCCATAGCCAAGGCTCCAACGCCGTCGCCTCCCGAGTGGTCTTTCTCGATGGACATCCCGCCAAACAAGAGTACCGCCATTACAAAATCCGCAACCCCGAAATTCGTAGCGGCCATTCCGACGACTTCGCCAGTTTAGCCGAAGTCTTGCAGCGGCGCTTCCGTGACTACGAATCCCCCAAAACCCTGATCGAGTCCCCAGATTATCCTGACTTAGTCGTGATTGACGGTGGCAAAGGTCAACTCTCCGCCGTCATGAAAATCTTAAAAGAGATGGGACTCGATCAGGTTCTGCGCGTCATCAGTTTAGCCAAACAACGGGAAGAGATTTTCACCCCAGGCGTCTCCCAACCCTTAGACAGCCATCCTGAACAACCTGGCGTGCAACTCTTACGGCGATTGCGGGATGAGTCTCACCGCTTTGCGATCAGCTTCCATCGTCAGCAGCGAAGTCAACGGATGCGGCGATCGCGCCTCGACGAGATTCCCGGCCTCGGATTTCAGCGTCAGCAGCAATTACTGGCTCATTTTCATTCCCTGGATTATCTCATGCAGGCTTCCCCCGACCAGTTAGCCGAGGTTCCCGGAATTGGCAAACGACTCGCAGCGGAGATTTATGACTATTTTCATGAGTCCACTACCGTCCGTCCGTCCCTTAACCTCGAAAACCTCCATCAAAATAGACAAATCAAATAAGACGCTAAAAAATCAGAATTTGCCTCTATAAAAGAATTATGTGCCTGCTAAATGTAAAATCTTAAATGTCAATTTGAGTTCAAGCTGGGACAGAGGTGATACCATAAGCCAAGTCAGAAACGGTCAAATCACTACCATTTTCAACCGCATTATTTACTGGGGAGTCGAAACGAATGATCCATCCTTGGCGCTGGATAATCTGGGGGATTCTGGTCTCTTTGCCGATTTTAGGGGCCTGTAGCCCGGTGACGGAGTCTGGTGATGACGAGACTCCCACCGCGACTCCTGAGATGACCGGTGAGTCGACCCCTCAGCCGGAAGAGAACTCATCCTCAGATCTTCCCTCGCAAGACACGGAAGAGACGGAAGAGACGGACGAAACAAACGACACAAATGACACAGAAGAGTCCATTCCCGGAGACGGAAAAACCTATCGTCATCCCGAAGGAATCTTCGAAATTTCCTTTCCCAAGCACTATGCTCACCAACCCCAAGCCAATGGCGTTAGCTTCTTATCCGCGAATGGTGAGTTTGGGGGCGAAGTGACCTATTTCGAGACGCAAGAGACTCTAACCATCGATGACTTGGAAGAGTTGTATCGTCAACGGACTCAAACAGCCATTCGGGAGATGGCTTGGCAACGTTCCGAACTGCAACCTGATGGTAGTGTTCGCCTCGACTGGCGAGGAAAGAATGCCTCAGGACAGGATCTCGATGCCATCGGCTATATTGAACAGCATGGCGATCGCGTCTATGTCCTGAACCTGTATGGCATCAACGAGTCTTATGATATTTATGTTGAGGACAGCCGCCTGATTGTCGGCAGCTATCAGGTCGATCGCAACCCCTAGTGCCACTTAACTCATCCCCAGAACCAACCCAAACCCTATGGGTTAGCTGAACTATGCAGCGGATCAAGAGGATGGACCGAGAGCATCGGTTCAAGTATGCTCTCAGAGGGATGGGTGTAGGCCATAGCATCTTGACTATCGGCGATGGTGGCGGCCCGCAGTTCTTCCCGCAGTTCCGGCATGACGGCGATGGCCCGCGTCCAGTCCGGAATTTGCGCCCCAGCCGGATTCAGGAAATACTCCTCTCCAGCTTCGAGAATCAGTTTATCGAAGACTTCAACGATGTTCTCCTCTTCATGGCGATCGTAGGGGAGATTATTAAACAAAGCATCCACAAAATACTGGCGGGTATAGTCTTGAGCCTCCCGTCGGAATTTAACCCGCAAGGCCCGGATGTGATCCATTGAAATAATCACCCGTTCCGTTTCCGTCAGGGTTCGTAACACCGATTGCAGGATATCCCGACACATTTTTTGCAGTCCTTCCTGACTCGATTGGCCAAGAGACTGATGTTTATGGTCGAAAATCCCTAAATCGACCTGGGAAATCCGTTTTTCGGCCACGTTGCGATAGACTTCCGCCAACATACCAATTTCTAAGCCCCAGTTGCCCGGAATCCGCGTCGTTAGGGCTAAATCGCCACTTAGGGCAAATTCCCCAGAGAGAGGATAGCGATAGGAACTGAGATAGCGTAGATAGTTTTGATACCCAAAGATTTCAATCAGGGCCGTCAGGAGGGGGGTCACAAATAACCGCGCCACTCGTCCATTGAGGCTACGGCGATCGCTACTGAGACGAGCATAATAGGCTTTATTGAAGGCAATCCCACATTCTTTTTCCAGGAGTGGGAAGAGCAGTTTGAGGGGATAGGAGCGATCGTAGGTAATAATGTCGGCATCATGAAGGGCGATCGCATCAGCTTCTAAGGATGCAACCCCAAGTCCCAACCAAACGGCTTTCCCCTTCCCTTTGAAGCGGACAATATCTAAGCCGCGATCGCGCAGGCGTTCTAAAATCCCTTGGATTCGCGGGCCATTTTCCCAAATGACCAGAGTTTTTTGCGGCAGAGAACGGAAAAACTCAACGGCTTTGGCATATTGATCCAAACTATCGGCATAGACCGATAGAACAACGGTTTTAACGAAATGGCATTCCCGCAGATGATTGCGAATATGAGCCAACGCCGGCCGTTCAAGTTCGTCGTAGAGTGCCGGAATCAGCACAGCCGTCGGGAACTGTTCACTCAGTTGTGTGGCGCGGCTTTCAAGAAACTCCAGGTTACAGCCAAAATCATGAATGGTTGTGATGAGTTCTTGCTTGTAATCCATATCACCAATTCCTGATCGAGTATTGCTCTTTCAGATTATGAAATAAATCTAAAGATTTTGATGTCAGCGATGATACCAATTAGACAGCAAGCTCCACAAACCCGCTGCCTGTTGCCCCTTGGCTTCTTCCCCCCTGTTTGCTGTTCACTGTTCCCTGTTCCCTGTTCCCTGTTCCCTGTTCCCTGTTCCCTCTAATG
Source organism: Sodalinema sp. (assembly GCF_046483825.1). Classification (NCBI taxonomy): domain Bacteria; kingdom Bacillati; phylum Cyanobacteriota; class Cyanophyceae; order Oscillatoriales; family Oscillatoriaceae; genus Sodalinema; species Sodalinema sp. The sequence goes on along the minus strand of NZ_JAWOCL010000247.1, from coordinate 3,476 downwards.
ATTCACCGTCAACCGTCCCGGCATTGGCATGGCCCGCCGTTTCAAATGAGGGACGAGATTAAACCGTTGTCCGAGATCGAGAACCACATGGGGGTCATTGGTATATAGACCCACTTCTGGAGTATTACTAGCCACATGACAGAGGAGATGATGGCTACCGAGAAGCGCCCAATCGCGATCGCAGACCACAATACGCTCTGCCGTCCCCAACAACTTGAGCGTCAGTCGTTTATAGCGTTTCTTCAACTCCAACAGTTGCGGTAACAGACGATAGTAGCCATGAGGATCTCGTTCAGGCTGATAGCGCCAGCCCCCATCCTTGAGGGCAATCGGACGAGTGGTGTTGCGGGCGCGTCCCACATCGGCCCGACGACCCCAACCAAAGCTCACAAAGACATTTTGCGACAAAATGTTGTCTAAGGCTTGCAGAAACGACTCAGCACGAACGGGATCGAGTTCCAACCAAGGGGTCACAATCACCACATGTTCCTTACCTTGATTGAGAGCCTCAAACAGATAATCAGAGGCATCCTCACTCACCACTCGGTAGCGGTAGGGCAAAACCGACTCCAGACGACGATCAATTTCCGAGAGCCAATGTTGTGCCGTATGAGTTCGCAGATGGGTCACCGCTTCAGTCAACTGCTGCACTTGAGGCGAGAGGAGGGACTGTTGCTGTTGAACTTGGCTAAGCTGTTGCTCAAGCAGCCGCTGTTGCTGGTGTAGAGGCGCGATCGCCTGATCGCTAATCTGCCGAGCCACTCGGCTGGCGGTCGGTTCAACATCGCGCCGTAGGGTATCGAGTTCGGCTCGCAAACGGTCTAGGGAGGTGTTGGTGTGGTGACTGAGGTTATAGACCCCCTGACGTAGAATCCCAAAGGCCTCTTTGATTTTCTCGCGATCGTCCCCCATTTCCTCAACCATCCCCGCCTGCTGGCCTTGCAACTCCAGCGTGGCATCACTCAGACGACGCACACAGGCTTCAATTTCCATCATGCGATCGGCCAGAGGCAGGGTTTGCAGGGAATCCTGGATCTCGTGAAGCTCTGATCGCAATTCTCGGGCGTCGGTTTGAGATAAAAGATTGCGCTCTCGCAGATCCTGAAGGCGACGAGAACGGTTAATGATGTTAAACGAGAGAGCAAACACTGGCGGAACAATGGCTAACACCAGTTCCTGAAAGACGATCGCACCCGCTACCCCTCCCCCACAGGCAATGATGGAAATGGTTTCGGCGGCTTCGGTCCAGGGCCATTTCCGCGATCGCGAAACCTGGGAGCCGTCAGGAAGCGTGTCCCGGAGCGGTTTCCCCTCAAACCGAGAGAACAGGGTGAATTTTGCCATATTGCCTCTGGGTAGATCGCCCCGTATTATAGCAGTTTTGACCTGGGCTGAGCGTCTTAATCAGTTTGAGCAAAGTCAGCGGCGTTAGCCAGACAAACACGATTGCGCCCTTGCTCTTTAGCTCGATACAGAGCGGAATCAGCAGCGGCGATGAGGAGTTTGGGACTCGCTTCAGGAAAGGGAACGTGACTGGCTACCCCAATACTCACCGTCACCTGATGGGAGATGGAGCTGTTGCCATGAGAGCCGATATCTAAAATGGGCATATGGGCGATCTGCGATCGCACCTGTTCGGCCAGAAACTGCGCCCCCGTCTCCGTAGTATCGGGGAGGATAATCGCAAACTCTTCCCCTCCATAGCGAGCCACCAAATCTGTCGATCGCTGCATCGATTTTTTTAGGCTTTGAGCCACTTGTTGTAAGCATTGATCACCGGCTAGATGCCCATAGGTATCGTTATACTGTTTAAACCAATCAATATCGAGCAAAATCAGAGATAAGGGCGCCTGCGATCGCAGTAATCGTCGCCATTCATGATCGAGATACGCATCAAACCGGCGACGGTTGCAAATCTGCGTCAAACCATCTTGAGTGGCTAACTCACTCAGTTCACGGTTCGCGATTTGCACTTGTTCGTAGAGTTGTGCTTGTTGAATTGCGATCACAAGCTGGGTGGCCAATTGGGGCAACAGATTAATCTCGTCGGTTTGCCATTGTCGAGGATGATAACATTGATGCACCATCAACAATCCCCAAGGTTCTCCTGCATTCAGGTCCTTCTCGCCACCCTCAGCTTCAACATCTTGAGTCAGAATAATCGGCATAACTAGGCGAGCGCGAACTTTAAAAAAGTCCATTAACTGCTGCAAACCCGGTTCAAGATTAGCCTTTTGCATATCTTCAATCACTAAAACCTGACCCGACAAATAATCTCGGTGGCATTTTTGATCCACAAGCCAAGGATCGCTGAGAACCCAATCAATCATTGAGGGAATCTCAGCATTACGCGCCTCTTGTAAAATCTCTCCCTTCCCATCTTCATTGATTCTACAAATGATGACCCGATCCGCTTCTAAAAATTCCATTAAGCTTTGAACGGTACTATGAAGAATATCTTGTAAGTCTAACGATTTGCGAATCTGTTGCGCAATCTGACCGACGACAATTTCCCGCTGTTGTCGAAGTCGCTGCCGTTCTTGTTCATATAAGCGATCTTCTTCAATGGCGATCGCCCGCGCAATCAGGCTTAAAATCCGTGTTTGCTCGGAGGTGACAGGGTTGAGTGGATCATGACGCATCGAAAGCTTGCCATGAATGTCATCGGTAATGACCCAATTCTGGCTCACCCCGTCCGTTTGACATTTACAGGCTGGACAGCGAAGTAGATTGAGGGGTGGTGAATCACCAGGATGATCTAACTGACGACGGCTACAAGTTGACCGACTCGAATCATCCATAATGCAGGTCAGAGACTCCTGTCCAGGCTTCTTAACCGGCTCGGTTTGAGAACGGCTTTGATAACACGCACAAAGGCCCCCAGTTAACTCACGACCTAAGTTAACAAGGCGATGGATATTTTCTAGGGGATTACTGCTAAAGCTTAAAAAACAGCGAATTAGCTCAGTTAAATCATCAGGGTTTAAGTCGTCCAGTTCTTGGGGACTAAATGGAACAGGAGAAGCCATTGACAACGGAGGAGCTGTGATCGGCATCGATAGGAGAGACGTCCCAAAATTCACGTAAAACTCCTGGGAGGGTTGGAAGCTCCGTGATTGATCGCGGAGAGGAAAACCGACTCAAGCGGCTTTAGCCGCCAGCACCCCCTTGCGGGGTGGAGGGGTATGGTTGCCCCTCCATGGAGCTATGGTTGGCTCCGACTCCCTTGCGGGGTAATGTTTGCTATGCGCTAACGCGCACGCTGCGCGAACGCTAATGTTCAGAGTCGGTACTTTCCCAATCGCACTGTCTTAACCCCTTAGGACTGTTTAACGATTCGGTTCTAGAGCCGAGAACTAGCACGCATTCCCGGGTAGGAACTTTAACTCTTGCTCTGAACGTAGCCAGTTAAGGCTTAAGCTGGTCAGCTACCTGAAGGGGAGGGCACGAAGCCCCCGTGCTTCAGCCGGGGGTGC
>NZ_JAWOCL010000174.1:0-20010 GCF_046483825.1 Sodalinema sp. | reverse complement strand
CCCTTATGCTGGTGCGATCGCAGTAACCTTAGCATCCTCCCCGTCTCCGTTCTCCCTCGAACTACGTCAGCTTCCTCAAACATCCTTACAAGCGCGTCAATATTGGATACAACAGCAATGCCAACAACCCGCCATAGGATTGATCGTAGATACCTTTCCACGAGGACTTACCGGCGAGTTAACAACCATTTTACCCCGCTTATCCATTCCCAAAATATTGGTTCATCGTGACCTAAACCCTCACTACATCAAAGTCAAACAAGCCGATATTTGGGCCGCTCAATATGACCCAATTCTGATTCCCGGAGAAGGGAACGATTTACCCTTTGCTTGCTTTCCTCAGACCATTCACACTCCCCCCTGGCTGGTTCGCAATTGCCAAGAATTATTACCCATTCATCTTGCCTCTTCCCGTTTAAAAGTAACCCGCACCTCCCCACTCGCGATCATCTGTGCAACCGGGAAAACATCAGAACAGGCATTTTTCGGACGCATCACCAAGCATTTAGCAGCATCACTTCCTCCCTATCAAGTTCGCTGTCTCGCCTCAAACTGTCCCCCCAAATGTCCACCCTCCTTATGGTTTTCTCATTATCCCGCATTGGACTATCTACAATTGGCATCAGCCGTCATCAGTGGTGGGGGATACAATATTGTTCATGAATGTCGTCTATTAGGCGTTCCCCTCCTGGCTTTTCCTTTTGAGCGCAGCTATGACCGACAAGCTCTTCGGATTCAAAAATTTGCCCACCACCTAAAAACTGAAAGTGAAGCCGTCACCAGGGTTCAAAGACGAGTAACTTATCCCTTCTCTCCAGATACTCCGCCTGAATATATCAATGGAGTTGATCAGGCCTGGGAATCGATTAAAAGGTCCTTCAACCCATAAACTTAACCCGTCGAGATGAGTCGAGTATAACAGACCCCAAATCCTGAGACCTTTAAGAGATCAGAGATAGCGTTGAGCGCATTCAGCCACTTGAGGATGTTCGTCCTGGGCCAAAGTTTGTAGAGCCTCCTGCACCGACTCCCCGCCAATTTGTCCGAGGGCCTGGGCCACTCGTTGCCGAGTTTGCGGTTCCGGGTGGGCCATGAACTCAGTAATCCAGGGAACCGCTTGGGGATCTCCGACTTCCCCTAAGGCACCAATGGCCGTTGTTTGCACTAATTCCGTGTCGCTGTGGAGGGCTTCATGGAGCAATTCTACCGCTTCAGGGGCCTCCATTTCCGCTAACGCCGCCACAATACTGAGGCGCACAATCCAATCGTCGTTATTGTGGTACAGTTGCGCCAAATCCGGGTAGGCTTCCCGGAACTTCAAGGCCCCCAACGCATCGGCCGCCGCTGCTTTCACGTCTAATTCGGGGTCATCATACAGGCGAGTTCGCAACAGAGTTAAAGACAACTCCCGGTTCTGATGTCCCAAACTTGAGAGCTTACAAACCGCTGTATAGCGAACCCGTGGATTCGGATCTGTGACGACAGGAACCACATAGTCAAACGCGAGACTCGCATCAATATAATCGAGTTTATTCACGCCACTGAGGCGATCGCCATAATCATCAGAATCGAGTAGCGCTTTCACAGCGTCGGGTGTAATATCCATGTTGTAATAAGGAACGTCAGAACAGGGAAAATAACGAGATTAAGCCTCAACTTCCGGACTGGCCATGGCGCGAATGATATCGCCTCGGGAGAGAATCCCCACCACGCGATCGCCATCTCCAAGAACCGGGAGACGATGCACCTTTTTCTCGTGCATCAATCGCGCCGCCTCCCGCAAGGCACAATCAGGAGTGGTTGTAAACATATTTCCTTTGCTCATCACATCCTGCACCGTTTGTCCGAGAACCTTGTGCAGTTGTTTTTCGTAATGCTTGGGATTCTCCAAATAGATGACACTGTCGAGAATGGTGATGTAGGCCGGAGGAGTGGCCCCCGTTTCGCGCCACATCAAATCGGTTTCTGAGAGCATTCCGATGATTTTACCCTGGTCGTTGACCACCGGTAGCCCGCTAATGCGGCGTTCAGCAATAATTTGAATGGCCTCTTGGATGGGAGTCTCAGGTGTGACGACGATGGGATCGTGACTCATCACATCCGCAACGGTTTTAACCATAGTGGAGTTTAGGGACTGTACTGTTCAGGATTCGCTACTGCCATGATACCCCTCGACGATCCCCCCTTCGGTGAAGAATCGCGATCGCCCATCACAACTCGTTACCATAAGTAACGAAGACGCTATGGCGATCGCTCTACCATGACTGACGCGCAAACCAACCCCCTTTCACGCACCATTCCCTGTATCTACGTCTGTCAGAACCGCTCCTGTGAACTCAATGGTTCCGCCAAAACCCTACAAGCCTTCCAAGACGCCAATCCCAAAGGGGTTGTTGTCCAGGGGTGCGGCTGTCTCGGACAATGTAGCACAGGACCCTCGGTGCGAGTCACCCAAGATGAAACCTGGTATTGGCAAGTTCAGCCTGAAGATGTCCCCAAAATCCTAGAACAACATCTAAAAGGAGGCGAACCGGTACAAGAAAAACTCAATACCCGCATTCATCTTCAATTTTACACCTAATTAAGCCAGTTTAGATAGGACATTTAAACTGCATACAATACTTGTTTTGTAAAGGCTCCAATCAAATCAAGTGTCACTACCAAAGTGTTAAATACTGACAAAAATCCCGCCAATCATGGTCACAGTCAATACCCCAAAAACGCCCCCTCAATGGCAACTGTTTGAGTGGATCTTCGATCCAACCGGCTACCTGGAACGGAACCAGAACCAACTCGGAGAAACCTTTAACGCTCACCTCGGTGTCAACCTCGATGGCTTCGTCTTTGTCAGCCATCCCGACCATGTTCGCACCATTCTATCGGCCCCAGCTCGTTGTTTTGACGCCGGCCGAGCCAATGGCATTTTAGGGCCTCTGGTGGGGGATAACTCCCTGCTGTTGCTTGACGGCGCGGTTCATAAACAGCAACGTCAGTTATTGATGCCCTCCTTTCACGGCGATCGCATGGTGACCTATGGCGAGATTATCACCCAGCTCACCCGTCGCGCCATTGACCGCCAACCCCAGGGCGAGGCCTTTCGGGTGCGATCGCTCACCGAAGAAATCACCATGCGCGTCATCCTCCAAGCCGTCTTTGGCTTAAACCAGGGAGATCAGTACGAAACGATGCGCCGCACCATGTCCACCTTCCTGGACATGACCGCCTCCCCTGTCAAATCCAGCTTGCTCTTCCTCAAATCCCTACAACGGAATCTCGGTCCCTGGAGTCCCTGGGGGCGCTTTCTGGCCATCCGCGACCAGTTAGACGAACTCCTCTACCGCGAAATCCAGCAACGTCGCCAAGCGTCCCTAGAGGAGCGCCAAGACATCCTCAGTCTGCTCCTGCTGGCGCGGGATGAAGAGGGTCAGGGAATGAGCGATAAGGAACTGCGCGATGAACTGGTGACCCTACTCCTGGCCGGTCATGAAACCACCGCCACCGCTCTGGCTTGGGCCTTGTATTGGGTCCATCGCGTCGACAGCGTCCGCGATCGCCTCATCGAAGAAATCACAGCCCTCGGTGAAAACCCCGACCCCATGGCGGTCTTTAAATTGCCCTATCTGACAGCCGTGTGCAACGAAACCCTACGCATCTATCCCGTGGCCATGGTGACCTTCCCGCGCATCGCCAAGGAACCCATCCAAGTCGGCGATTATCAGTTCCCCGCCGAAACGGTCCTGGCCCCTTGTATCTATCTGACCCACCATCGAGAGGACATCTTCCCTGACTCCCACAGCTTCAAGCCAGAACGCTTCCTAGAACGGCAATACTCCCCCTATGAGTTCTATCCCTTTGGTGGGGGGAATCGTCGCTGTTTGGGCATGGCCCTGGCGATGTATGAACTCAAACTGGCGCTCGCCACCCTAATCACCGAACATGAGTTCACCCTCCCAGACCAGCCGCCGGTGAAACCAGTCCGGCGGGGAATTACCCTCGCCCCCTCTCCGGGACTTTCCCTGATTAAAACCCGTTAATCTGGGTTATTTTCCGTCTCTCCTTCAGGCTCTATATCAGGCTCTGAGTTCTCGTGGTGCCAAATGAGATCCGCTAAGGGACGCTCTGGAGTGGACAACAGCTCAGGATCAGGGTCAAACACCAGCGAGAGCTGTTTGATATCCTCCAGACGACGTTGAACGCGACTGGGGATGCCGTCACCATAGAGAATATGCCCTTGTCCGGCGATGACGACCAGGGCTCGTTCCGGGTGGGTTTGTAAAAACTCAGCCACATGGTAGCTCATGGTTTCATCCCAGAGGATTTGGGCCTTAAAAAAGCTCTCAAAGCCTTCACTGGAGCCATGACCCTCATGATAGCCATCGAAAATCTGCCGCAGTCGTTGACGATAGGCCGCATTATCCAGGTCAAACTCGTCGATGGGCGGCAGATCTGACAAGTGTTGCGGGGAGAGATTCTCAAATCCGCCTCGGGCCACCTCCCGTATGGCTTCGATGGGAGCGTTTAAGGCCAACACCGGCAGATTGTGCGCTTTGGCGAAGCGGAGAATCGGGGCGTAGGATTCCCAGGGAAAGCCCCAGCGTGTCTCAAACTGCGTCCGTTCCAGAAATTCCGCTTCGCTAATTTCTCCGGCCAGATATTGGTCAATATAGGTCTGTTGCGGCCGTTCAAACATCTCCAAGCCGATCGCCAGTTGCGGGTTTTGTTCATACCAGCGTTGTAGAATCTCCAGTTGTGCGGCCTGATCCGGGGGGCGATTGTGGACTTCCCCGAGATAGAGAACTTGTACCCTCTCTAGGCGAGTGAACAAATCCTCTTGACTGAGAACTTCCTCCTGAGTGGGTTCTCGCAGAACTTGCGCCCAGGTGGGGGTTCCCCAACAGAGCCACAGGCCTAATAAACAGACAGACAGTCGAAGGGTTGGCGATCGCATGGTCGATTAGGGTCTTATGTTTAATCTTGATCTTGTAGCAAGGTGGCGGTGGTGCTGGCAACTCGGCGACGAGTTTCACTCATATAACCGCCGCGTAGGGTGAGGACGGCGATGAGGAGGCCGAGTAGGCCTAATACTGTATCCGCCACGGCGACGCTGGCCAGGGCCGCAAACCACGTTAATCCTAAGCGGTGAACCCACCAGACGGCGATCGCTTGCAAGAGTCCGGTTCCCATGGCCAACAAGCCAATTCCAATCGAAGCCGCAACAATCCCGAGCAGCAGTCGCCGTTGTTCCCGAGCGGCTTCTCGCTGAGCAATATCGAGGTGCAGTTCTAGGAGAATCTTCAGGAGGCCTAAACTGCGGCGGACATAGGTTTCGACCTCAGAGCGGAGGCTGTCTCTCTCATTTGCGATCGCCACCACTTCCTCCAACGAACAGTCCTAACAAGAAGCCAATCCCCAACGCGGTTAAAATGGATGCCCCTAAGTTGCGTTTGGCCTGAGATTTCGCCTCGGGTAAGACATCGGCTTTGACTCGTTCAACGAGCTGTTCGGTGCGTCGCTCCAATAAGTCCAAGACATCATCAATACTGGGACTGGGGGGATGTTCCTCGTCTGGGTTGTCCTTATCCTTGTTGGGAGATTGGTTTGAGGACTGGCTCGGAGCTTGACTCGGGGTTTGCTGTAAGGCCGTTTGCTGTTGTTCCCGGCGTTCCCAGGTGAGGCTCAGGGAATGCAGTTCGGCGAGCTGAGCCTGAATTAAGGTTTTGGTGTGATCCGTGGCGGCGGCGATGATGTCCACCACTCGGTCTAAATCCCCGTCTGTGGCCATTAACTCCTCGCGATCGAGGTTAGTCCATTCCTGAGTGATCAGAGGAAGCAGTTGCTCAAATCGTGTTTTGAATTGTTCAGGCGAGAGCCGTTTCGGGGCGATCGCGATGCCGTTATTGACCGAGGTGGTCTCGGTCTCAACTTGTGTCTCTGCCATAGGGATTACCAATGTATCGATAGATCTCAACTCCCTTTAACTGTATCGCAACTCTCTTAGTCCACGGCCGGCTCATCGACGAACTTATACCCCACCCCGACAACAGTTTTCACAAACTGCGGTTGGGTGGGATCGACTTCGACTTTTTTACGCAATCGGGCCACATGAGTATCCACCACCCGCTCATCGCCAAAAAAGTCATTTCCCCAGAGGCGATCGATGAGTTGACTCCGACTCCACACCCGGCCGGGGTAACTCATCAGGGTTGAGAGCAGATTAAACTCCAACGCCGTTAAATCCAGGGGTTCAGGAGACTCACCCAGGTCGCGGCTGGCGGTATGGCGATCGAGGTTGAGGGTAAAGTGAGCGGTGCGGTGCATATTGTCCTGGCCCCCTTGACGTAAACTACGCCGCAGCAAGGCTCGCACCCGCGCCACTAATTCCCGAGGGCTAAAGGGTTTCACCAAATAGTCATCGGCCCCGGTTGATAGGCCAATGACGCGATCGATTTCTTCTCCTTTGGCCGTCAACATGAGGATATAGGGGTCTTTATCTCCCGGTTGTTGACGAATGCGGGCGCAAACTTCTAAGCCGTCGAGGCCGGGGAGCATTAAATCTAAGACAATTAGATCCGGGTTGTAGTGACGAAACGCCTCGATCGCGGTTAAACCATCGGCGGCTTGCTGACAGTTAAAGCCTTCGGGTTCGAGGGTTTGTTGCAACAGTTGGGCAATTTCGCGGTCGTCTTCAACAATTAAAATGTTCATCGGCACTCTCAGGAAACGTCTCACGGATCTAGTATCAAGGATCGCGGGTTTTGAGATGAGGGGGATGACACCTTGGCTGTTGCTGTCGCAATTCTGAGCGAATTGTCATGAGAATCCGTCCCAGGTGGTTCTGGCCAGATCCATCGGCGCCACAGCCCCAAAAGTAGTCCACCGGGGAGTTTTCGATGAGTTCTTCCTCTCCAGTCTTGAGGAGTATCTGTTGGATATCGAGATGGCTGAGAAATTTAACCTTCACCGCTTCGTACATCAGTTGGGGTTTAATCTGATTCCAGTCGGGCCGGGGTTGGCGACGGCGATCGCGGCCGAGGCGGGCCGCCGCTTCGGGACTGGGGGCCTGGCGAATCACCGCCATTAGGGGTTCATCGAGGGTTCCTAGGAATTTATGGGCTTGATAGTAATGTTCGACGGTGGGCCAATGTTGGCCCCCTAGGGTGATGGGGTGGTGGGAGAAGTTGGAAAAGCAGCCGTAGTCGTCATCCGCTTTGTAAAAGTAAATCGTCATGAGGGTTCGGGAACCGTACGCTTGGAGTCCATGAGCGGGTTGGGTTAGCGGGTTGGGTTAGCGGGGATACACCAAAATTTTACGACTGTCGCTGTTGGGATGTTGGGCTTGTTCGATTTTTTGGGGGAGATCGATGAGGGGGATGCGATCGCTGATGGTGGTTTCGAGGGGAAGATGATGATCGAAGAGATAGGTGAGGCTGCGCTGCTGTTGTCGCGGTGAGAGGCCGGAACAGCCGAGTAGGTCAATTTGGCGGCGGGCAAAGGCGAGGGGATCAAGGGGAACCGGTAGGGGATCGGCGAAATCCGTCAAACACAGCAGTTTTCCCCCGGGCCGGGTGCCATCGAGGGCGTGCATGACATCCCAGCCTCGGGGTTCCGTGAGTAGGGCCGCGTCAACGCCTTCGCCGTCGGTAAAGGCCCGGACTTTGGTGTGGAGATCCTCGCTATTGCTGTTAAAGGCCGCTTTGGCCCCTAAGTCGAGGGCCGCGTCGAGGCGTTGGGGAGAGCGATCGCTCACCAGGGGATGCAGGCCCAGTCGTTGGGCCAGCAGAACGGCGATCGCCCCGAGGGAACCGGCCCCTAAAATCCAAATCTGTTGTTCAGGTTCGAGCCGCAGCCGGGCGAAACTATGCAATAGGCTATTGATCGGTTGCAAAAAACAGGCCCGATCAAAGGTAATATGTCCCGGCAGGGCTATGAGACCCCCATGTTTGACTAAATGTTCGGGAACTTTAACAAATTCGGCAAAGCCGCCACCACTGGCCGTTAAGCCGGCGCTGGTGGTATGGGCCTGATAGGTGCGACAGGCGGAAAAACGGTCTTCTAGGCAGGCTAGACAGCGCATACAGGGAACATGAGCCAGGGTAGCCACCCGTTGTCCGACGCGCCAACCACTCACGTGGTCCCCCACTTCGGCGATGGTTCCGGCAATTTCTCGCCCTAACACGAGGGGTTGTTCGAGTTCAGGGACTTGCAGACGGTGGAGATCTAGGGGAGATAGGCCCACGGCCTTGACTTCGATGATGACATCTCCCGCATCGGCGGTCGGTTGGGGAAGGTCTTGATACTGTAGACCCCCTTGACCGTGAAACACTTGTGCTTTCATGGTGTTTGGCTCACTCCCCCAGGCTGACCGCAACGACAAACGGGAGGGGTTCAGGCTGGTTCTGCGACTCTATCTTACCCTGTGCTTGGGCTGAACTGGGTCTCTCGGCTGGGGCTGGCCGGCCCGATTCGGGTCAATCTCTTTAAGGGTGAAAACCGAATACGTTACAATTTGTAAACTCATCGTCAGTGCTTGTAAAAAAAGTTAACCTCCCATGAAGCATCTCAGAATCGCCGAACGCGCCTGCTTGGGCATTCATATCCTCTCAATGGCGTTTGGGCTAGCGGGACTGCTGCTGGTTCTCCCAAATCCTGAGTTTATTGCCGGGTTATCGCCCCTAGGACTGCACGCCTTTAGCTGGGGCATGAGCCAAGGGGGTGTTAGCTACATTATCCTTGGGGCGATCGCCGTCGGGCTATTTGCCTACCGCACTCTTGGCTTAAAACCACTCCTGGCCTTCTTTATACCCTCATTTTTCCTCTCGCTCAGTAGTGAACTCATTGGAACCAGCACCGGCTTTCCCTTTGGGGCCTACCATTACCTCAGCGGCTTGGGGTACAAGGTGGCGGGGTTAGTTCCCTTCACGATTCCCCTGTCTTGGTTCTATATGGGGTTTGTCTGTTTTGTCTTGGCCACCGCCGCGATGGAGGCGACACCTTTGGTTCGTTGGCAACGTCAAATTGCTGCGATTTCGCTCGGGGCAATTCTGTTGACGGCCTGGGATTTAGTCTTAGATCCGGCGATGAGTCAAACCCCCTATCCGTTCTGGGCCTTTGAAGAGGTGGGCAGCTTCTTTGGGATGCCCTACCGCAATATCGCCGGTTGGATTGGTACGGGGGTGGTCTATATGACCGTGGCTACGGCGTTGCAGAATGGCAAACAGTTTCTGCTGCCTCGTCGTGAGTTGCGTTTACCTGTTGCTGTCTATCTGGTGAATTTCATCTTTGGGGCCAGTATCACCTTAGTGCTGTTGGATGCTCAGTTTACGGTTCCTACCCTGCTGAGTACCCTCTTTGGTGTGGTTCCGGCGTTACTCTGTTGGCGACTCGCACCCATAGCGGTGTCTGACGGCAACGAGGACGACGCGATCGCCGCTGAGGGAGGTTTGGACCTACCGGCTCTGGAAACGGCCGCGAAATAAGCCCTAGACTGCCGTTCTGGGCCAGTTTTTCTGGCCCCCACTTGCCGTTTGGGGTCTCTTGTTGCCATGATGGAAGCTTTGCCGCCACTCCTGGGCGATCGCGTCCCCAAACTCGCAAGATTCATGGATAGTCTGATTTTCATCCTGTTACTGCTTCAGCTGCCGGCTGTGGCCATTTGGCTGTCTCGCCTGGCCTCGGGGCCAACCCGTAAGCCGCCCCTGACCCCGAAAACCCTACTCGGCGATCGCCTGGGGGCCGTCGGGGTCATGGTTCCGACTCTCAATGAGGTGCATCGCCTCACGCCCTGTCTAACGGGGTTAACGCGCCAGGCCCATGAGGTGCGCTCAATTGTGGTGGTGGATAGTCGCTCTCAGGATGGGACTCAGGAATTGGTGCAATCCTTTGCCGAGCGAGATCCTCGGGTGCGGTTGCTTGAGGATGACCCTCTCCCGACGAATTGGGTGGGCCGTCCCTGGGCGTTGCACAATGGCTATCGCTATTTTTGCGCGGAAGATTGCGCGGAAGATCTCGACTCTGAGGCGATGGAGTCGAGTCAAGAGAAACCCCGATTAGCTCCGGTGGAGTGGATTTTAGGGATTGATGCCGATACTCAACCTCAACCGGGTTTGGTGGCCAGTTTGTTAGCCGAAGCCGAAACAGAGGGCTATGATTTGGTCTCTCTCTCGCCGCGCTTTATTTTGAAATATCCCGGTGAGTTGTTGTTGCAACCGGCGTTGTTGATGACGCTCCTCTATCGCTTTGGCCCCACGGGTAGCCCCAGTCCCTCCCCGGAACGGGTGATGGCCAATGGTCAATGTCTGTTGGTGCGGCGGTCGGTGTTGCAGGCCATTGATGGCTATGACTGCGCTCGGCGATCGTTTTGTGATGATGTCACCTTGGCGCGAGAGGTGGCCCGGCGAGGCTATCGGGTGGCCTTTTGGGATGGCTGTCAGTTGCTGAAGGTGCGAATGTACGATGGGGCGGCCGAAACTTGGCGCGAGTGGGGGCGATCGCTCGATCTCAAAGATGCTTCATCCTGGGGACAGACTTGGAGTGATGTTTGGCTGCTCTGGATGCTGCAAGGACTGCCCTTACCGCTGCTGTTGGGGTCCGCCTTCGTTTCTCTGCCTGCGACTCCTGTGACGGCGGTTTTGCTGGGGGTGAATGGTCTGTTGTTGCTGATTCGTGTGGCGTTGGGTTGGGCGATCGCCTCGTCTTATGATCGCACTCAGGCCCAGGGAGCGTGGCTGTTCTGGCTCTCCCCTCTAGCCGATCCCCTAGCAGCCCTACGCATTTCCCTCTCGGCGCTGCATCGACCGACCCACTGGCGAGGACGGGTTTATAGCCAAAATTGGTCTGAATAGGACAAAAAACGGGGGATAAGAAGGCAATAGGCAATAGGCAATAGGAGGATTCTCTAAGTTAGTTAGAGAATCAATCAGGCAATCTTCGATTGCTATATAATACGAACAACGATGCTTAACATTTGGTTACATTGGTCATTGATTCATGTCCTCATTGCCCCAGTCTGTCTCTACTGATACTCCTGTGACCCGCTCCCACTATGACGTTGCCATTGTCGGCGGCGGTGTGGTGGGGAGCGCCCTGGCCTGCGCCCTGCGGGACTCGGGGTTGCAGGTGATTCTCCTCGATGCCCAGTCCCGAGAGGCGGCGATCGCCCGGCAACAGGTTTATGCGGTGACGTTGCTCACGGGGCAGATTTTGCAGGGAATTGGCGTTTGGGAGGCGATTTTGCCCCAAATCAACACCTTTCGTCAGATTCGGCTGTCTGATGGCGATCGCCCCGGTGATGTGCGCTTTCTGCCCCAGGATTTAGACGGCGATCGCCTCGGCTATGTGGCTGAACATACGCCACTGCTTAAAAGTTTGCGGGAATACCTTGACAAATCCGACAAAGTATGCACACTCTGCTCGGCTTCAGTGCAGCAGATTGACTATGGGGCTGAGGTGGCCACGGTGACCTATCAGCATCACGACCAAGAGCAACAAGTAACGGCTAACTTAGTGGTGGCCGCCGATGGGGGGCGATCGCCGCTGCGGGAAGCGGCGGGAATCTCCACCCGAGGCTGGAAATACTGGCAATCTTGCGTCACCTTCAAAGTTAAACCGGAAAAATCCCACGAGGACATCGCCTACGAGAAATTTCAGGCCAGCGGTCCCTTTGCCATTTTGCCCCTACCGGGAAACCGCTGTAACGTGGTCTGGACCGCTCCCCATGCGGAAGCCAAAGCCCTAATGGACCTCGATGAGGCGGCGTTTACAGAGCGTTTACAACGGCGGTTTGGCTCAGACCTGGGACGAGTGGAATTGGCCAGTTCTCGCTATCTGTTCCCGGTGCAATTGATGCAGAGCGATCGCTATGTGAAACCACGATTGGCTCTAGTTGGCGATGCGGCCCATCGTTGTCATCCGGTGGGGGGCCAAGGAATGAATCTGGGGATTCGCGATATCGCCGCGTTGGCTGAAGTTCTCCAGACGGCTCAGCAGCAGGGTCAGGATCTGGGTGATGTAACGGTCTTGCGGCGCTATGAACGCTGGCGTAAACTGGAAAATCTCACAATTTTGGGATTTACGGATCTCTTAGACCGCACCTTTTCCAATACCTGGTTCCCTCTGGTGGTGATGCGTCAACTGGGCCTGTGGGGTTTGCGTCATGTTCAGCCCCTAAAAGTGTTCGCCTTGCGACTGATGACGGGGTTGCTCGGTCGTCGCCCCCAGTTAGCTCAACAAGCGTCCATCTTCGAGACTGACAATGCGATCGGCAACATCTAAAATGCGGTTGTCATGGGTGACTAAAAGAATCGTACAATGCTCTTCTTGAGCTAATTCTTGTAGCAAGGTCACCACATCTCGCCCCGAATGACTATCGAGGGCGGCGGTGGGTTCGTCGGCGAGAATCATGGCGGGATGATTGACGATCGCCCGAGCGATGGCCACGCGCTGTTTTTGTCCCCCGGATAAGCTGTCTGGATAGTAGTCGAGGCGATCGCCTAAACCCACTCGCTTCAGTATGGTACTCGCACGTTGCTTCATCTCCTCACGAGAGAGGTTTGAGTCTAACTCTAGGGCCATTTGCACGTTCTGTTTTGCGGTGAGGCTATGGTGCAGGTTATGGGCTTGGAAGATATAGCCATTATGCCGACGGGCCAGGGTCAGTTGTTCCGAACTCGCTCCGCCGAGTTGTCGCCCCAAAACGGTTAAATCTCCCTCCTGAACGCTACGCAAGCCACCAATTAGGGTCAGTAAGGTAGTTTTTCCCGACCCCGAGGGACCCGTCATGATGATAATTTCCCCTGGATTGATATCGAGGTTGATGTCAAAGAGGGTTTGTTTCCGTAACTCGCCCTGGCCAAAGTAGTGGTTGAGATGTTTGACAGAAATTGCAGGTTCCATGAGACTAATTAACGAGAACAATTAACGAGAACAATTAACCGTAAAAAAGGGTGTTTTGGGGTTCAAGGTGATAGGAAAAATAGGGCGGATTATATCCCTTGCTGTAGGGTCATAACCCACACCTACCCCTCCCAGGAGGAGATTTTTCGATCCTACAAATTTGATACAAATTTGTATCAAATGCTTAGCCAAAAATTTCCGCTGGATCGGCCGCTTGTAGTTTTCGGGTGGCGATCGCCCCAGAGACGGCACACATGAGAATCGTAAAAATGAGAACTTGAATGGCTCGGATAGTCGTCATCATCAGGGGTAAATTCGTCGCCTCTCGGGTGAGTGCATAGAGGCCCACCGAGACCGTCGCCCCCGGAATAAAGCCCATGACCGCCAAAATGAGGGCTTGTTCAAAGACAATAGCTAATAGATAACGGTTGCGGTAACCCATCGCTTTAAAAGTGGCATATTCCGGGAGGCGATCGCGTACATCGGTCGCCAAGACTTGATAGACAATCACGGTTCCCACGATTAATCCCATCACGGTTCCTAAACTAAAAACAAAGCCAACGGGAGTATTCATGGCCCAGTATTGTCGCTCAAATTCCACAAATTCGGCTTTGGTTAAAACGGTTACATCTTCAGGGAGATGATTGGCTAAAGTTTCAGCAATGTCCTCAGGATTGCGACCGGGTTCGAGTTGAAGTAATCCTAAACTCATGGCTTCGGGGCGGCGACGGGAAAATAACTGCATAAAGGTGCGATCGCTCATCATGACGGTTCCATCAGCGGCAAAAGATGCGCCAATTTGAAAGAGTCCGGCAATATCAATGTTACTATTTTCAATTTCCGTCGGAACTCGTTGCCCAGCATCAATTTGAGCGATTGTTTCATCGTAGGTTCCTCTTGCGCCTCGGTCAAAAATCACGTGTCTAGGAAATTTGAGTAATGGAGCCTGTTCAATGACTTCTGGTAAGGTAAACGCGGGTTTGTCGGGATTAAAGCCAATGGCAAGAATCGTTGTTTGTTTGCGAGTTTGAGGGGTTTTCCATTCAGCAAATTGAACATAAACAGGTTCGGCGCTGATGACTCCGGGAATGTCTAAAGATTGATATAAGCGCCGTCGAGGAATCATGTCTAAGTTGACAATATTGCGGGCTTTGGGACTCATGAGAACTATCTCGGCATCGAGATAGGTATGCAGGCGCGTGTTGCTGTGATAGAGGGCGGTCTGAAATCCGAGTTGCATGAAAATCAAGATATCGGAAAAGGCAATTCCCGCCAAAGCGACTAAGAGTCTCGGTCGGTCATGGGTTAGCTGCAACCAACCGAGAGGTGTGCGATTTTTGAGGGTTTTTAAGAGATTAAACATGAGTAATAATTGTTGATTATTTTGATGATTTGGGTTTCGGAATTGAGGTGAATAATTCGGGTTAAATCTGGGTCTTTCGGGTTCAGGGGGATAAGAACAATTGATAACGGATTACATCCGTTGCTGTAGGGGCGAAAAATCCCCTCCTGGGAGGGGCTAGGGGTGGGTTCCCCTACAATTTTGTATCAAATGCGATAAATCATACCGTACATCCTGAAAATCCTTAAAACTTTTGCTTGTGAATTTATTTGTGAGGCTAGTTTCTGGCGAGTTCATACCTGAAAGATTCGCGGTTTAATTGGTGTTTGCGAGGTCAATGCTAACGGTGACATGGAGATTGGTAAAATCAGTGGCGATTTGACTCGATTCATCGTCAAGATTGATGCGAACTTCTACAATTCGAGCATCGACATTGGCGGCGGGGTCGAGATCCAGTTCACTTTGGCGCAAGACTTGTAGGCCAACCTGTTGTACCGTTCCCTGAAGATCTTGGGGAAGAGCGTTGCTGCTAATGCGGGCGGGTAAACCGACCTCGATTTGGCCAACATCGCTTTCGTAAACTTCCGCGAGAACCGTCATGCTGTTAGTTTGTCCGAGGGAAACAATCCCATCCGGGGCCACCACTTCACCGGGATGAGTGTGAATATCCAGGATGCGTCCGGCTTGAGGCGCTTTGATGACAGCTAGGGCTAAGTCGGCTTCGGCTTGATTGAGTTTGGCGATCGCGGCTTGGAGTTGGCTTTGTGCTAGACGGATATCGGTGGGCCGGATTTGGGCGATCGCCTCTAAACTAGCTTCGGCTTCTCGAATTTGGCTATCTAGGGTGGACTGGGTGCGGACTAGGTTGGCTTCGGCTTCTTGAATTTGGGCCTGGCCGGTGCTGATGATGCGCTGATACTGGGCCTGGGCTTCTTCAACCTCTCGGACGGCGCGAGTCGCGTCGAGACAACGGAAGTCTCGTTGCTGTTCTGAAACGGCTCCCTGCTGATAGAGATCTTGGTATCGCTGACAGTCTTTTTCGGCGGTGCTGACTTCGGCTTCGAGGCGACGGAGTTGGGCCTCTTGGGCGCGACGATCGCCATTGAGTTGGGCGTCGAGGTTGGCGATGGCGGCTCTCTGGCTGGCGAGTTGTCCGTTGAGTTCGGCTTGGTTGCGGTTGAAGCGAGCTCGTTGGGCTTCGATGTCTCCGGGTTTGGCTCCAGCTTCGATTTGAGCCAGTTGAGCCATGGCGATGTCAATGTCTCGTTGGGCTAGGTCGACCGCCGCTTGACGCAGATCGTAGCGATCGAGGATGGCGATGGTTTCTCCGGCTTCTACGGAGTCCCCCACGTTCACCAGGAGACGCTCGACGCGATCGCCTTCGCGAGATGGTGGGGCGGCTACATGGATGATTTCTCCTTCGGGTTCTAGCCAGCCGAGAGCGGTGACGCTTTGCGGTTCGCTACGACGGACTGGGAGGATCTCCTCGGAGGGTGATTGTTGTGACTTCGCGATCTGATAGCCTCCAACTCCAATCAGCAGCAACAGCCCCAATAGGGTGAGGACTGTTCTCTTACTCCCGCTTTGAGTGGGTTTGTCGCCCATGGCCCAACTGCTGTTCATCTCAACCTTGCTCCTGACTAAACCGTTTAGTTTAGTATAACGGATCGAACGCCAAATTCAAACTAAACCGTTTAGTTTATGCGCTAGACTAAACGGACACGAACTAGACGAAAAAGACATTCAGGGATTTCAGTCCCGAGGTGAGTTGTCAGAGTTGTGTTGTCAGAGTTGCGTTGTCAGAGTTGTGTTGTCAGAGTTGCGTGATCACCGTACCGTCATCAGAACAGGAGGGAGAACCATGACCAGCGAGAGAGAGGCTTCAGGGAAACATGACAGAATCCTCGAAGGAGCGATGCAAGAATTTTTGCAGCGGGGATATGCGGGGACGAGCATGGATCGAGTGGCCAGCACCGCCGGAGTCTCCAAAGCGACGATTTATAGTCACTTTGGCGATAAAGAGGGATTATTCAAAGCCTTAGTGCAACAATTCGCCCAGAGCAAACTGGGGCCAATCCAACGTCAACAGCCCTTAACGGGGGAGCCAGAGCAAGTATTACGGGAGTTCGCCCAGACGCTGATCGACGAAACCGGGTCAGATCCCGATCATCTGGCTTTGGTGCGGTTGATGATTGGTGAATCATCGCGATTTCCCCAGCTTGCTCAAACCTTTTTGCGTCATTTCCTGAAGCCAGGACTGGAGGTGATCAGCGAGTATCTTAAAGAACAGCCTCAGTTGCAGATCGACGATCCAGAGGCCACGGCTCGGGTTTTTGTGGGGGGGCTGATCCATTATGTGATGGTGGACAAGATCATTGAGGGGGGCGAGGTGGTTCCCCTGAGGCGCGATCGCATCATCGAAGCGGCGATCGCGTTACTGTTGTCTTAAACAGCCGTGGCGAGTCCTAACCCTGAACCGGCTTAAGCCAATTATGGTCAGGGTTAGTTGGGGGATGTTCTCAATAAAGCTTAAAATAAGGCGGAGCAGACGGACCACTCGACCTGACACTTGAGCAACGTTTGCGAAGCCACCCCCGTTGTGTTCGACCCTTGCTGTCGAATCGCGCGGCCACTTCGGACGATCAACGTCGGCGATTGCACAGAGTTCGTCTCCCTTGCGAGTCTGGCTTAGGCGTTTTCTAGCCGAGAATCTGATGATTCTGTTGATTCTGTTCATTGCGAACAGTTTTGAGGCGATCGCCAGATCGAAACTAAACTATAGTGTTCACGTACTGTTCCATCTGCTCCGGCTAGATTCTCTGGTACTTACTCCTATGAAAATTCTCAAGATCCTCACCTTACGCGGACCCAACTACTGGAGTATTCGCCGCCAAAAGTTAATTGTGATGCGCCTAGACCTCGAGGATCTGGCCGAGCGAACGACGGACACGATTTCTGGATTTTACGAAGCCCTCAGCGAACTGTTGCCGAGTATTGAAGAGCATTTCTGTTCCCCAGGTCATCGGGGCGGCTTCCTGAAACGGGTCAAAGAGGGAACCTTGCTTGGTCATGTGATTGAGCATGTGGCCCTAGAAATGCAAACTCTGGCCGGGATGGAAGTGGGCTTCGGTCGCGCTCGCTCGACGGCGACTCCTGGAGTCTACAATGTGGTCTTTGAGTACAAAGATGAGCGGGCGGGTCGTTATGCGGCGCGGGCGGCGGTGCGTCTGTGTAGCAGTATTGTGGAGACGGGCCGCTATCCCCTCGCGGAGTTGGAACAGGATTTAACGGATTTACGAGATCTGCGGGATGAGGCGGCTTTGGGACCGAGTACGGAAGCGCTGATTAAGGAAGCCGATTATCGCTATATTCCCTGGACGCAACTCAGTGCGAGGGCGATGATTCGCTTCGGGACTGGGGTGCATCAGAAACGAGTTCAGGCGACGCTGACGGATAACAGTGGCATCCTGGGGGTGGAACTGGCCTGTGATAAGGAAGGAACGAAAACCATTTTGGCTGATGCGGGGATTCCGGTTCCTCGGGGAACGGTGATTCATTATCTCGATGAACTCGAAGATGCGATCGCCGATGTGGGAGGCTATCCCGTGGTCATCAAACCCCTCGATGGTAACCATGGCCGGGGCATTGCTATCAATATCCGCAGTTGGCAAGAAGCCGAAGCCTCCTATGATGCGGCGAGTGAGGAGTCGAAGACGCGATCGGTGATTGTGGAGCGCTATTACGAAGGCCAAGACCACCGAGTGCTGGTGATTGACGGTAAGTTGGTGGCCGTGGCCGAACGCATCCCGGCCCATGTGGTGGGGGATGGTAAGTCGACCATTGCGGAGTTAGTCGATGATGTGAACCGAGATCCCCGCCGGGGCGATGGTCATGACAACATCTTGACGCGGCTGAAGTTGGACAATACCAGTTTGCAATGGTTGGACCGCCAAGGTCTCGATGCCCATAGTATCCCCGATAAGGGCGAGGTCTGCTATCTGCGAGCGACGGCAAACCTGAGTACGGGGGGGATTGCTATTGATCGCACCGATGAGATTCACCCAGAAAACCGCTGGATTGCTGAACGGGTGGCCAAGATTATTGGTTTAGATATTATCGGTATGGATGTGGTCACCTCGGATATTTCCCGGCCGCTACGGGAGACGGATGGGGTGATTGTGGAAGTCAACGCGGCGCCGGGGTTCCGGATGCACGTGAGTCCGAGTGAGGGCAAACCTCGCAATGTGGCGAAACCGGTGTTGGATATGCTGTTTCCACCGGGAACCCCCCACAGTGTGCCGATTATCTCGATTACGGGAACCAATGGCAAGACCACGACCACGCGCTTGATTGCTCATATTTGTAAGCAAACGGGCCAAGTGGTGGGGTATACCACGACCGATGGCACCTATATTGGTGACTTTTTAGCTGAGGCTGGCGATAATACGGGTCCCCAGAGTGCGGGCCTGATTTTGGGTGATCCTACTGTGGAGATGGCGGTGCTGGAAACGGCTCGCGGTGGGATTCTCCGCTCTGGGTTGGCGTTTGAGGAAGCCAATGTAGGGGTGGTGTTGAATGTGGCCGCCGACCATTTGGGCATTGGCGATATTGATACGATTGAGCAGATGGCCAGTGTGAAAGCGGTGGTGGCTGAGGCGGTTCACCCCGATGGCTATGCGGTTCTCAATGCTGATGATGAGTTGGTGGCGGGGATGGCCAAGAAGCTGCGATCGCATATCGCCTATTTCTCGATGAACCCGGATAATGAGATTGTGCGGGAGCATGTGGAGAACGGCGGTAAGGCGGCGGTGTATCAGGATGGCTATCTGGTGGTTCTCGATGGTGGTTCGATGGTGCGGATTGCTAAGGCGGAGGAGGTGCCGCTGACGCTGAAGGGAATGGCCCCGTTTATGATTGCGAATGCGTTGGCCGCTTGTATTGCGACCTATGTGCAAGGGGTTGAGTTGGAGGCGATTCGCGCTGGGTTGGCCACCTTTAAGGCGTCGGTGGATCAAACGCCGGGACGGATGAATCTCTTTGATTTGGGTGAGTTTCACGCTTTGGTGGATTATGCTCACAATGCAGCCAGTTATGAGGCGTTGGGCGGGTTTGTCCGCAATTGGCCGGGGTCCTGTATTGGCGTGATTGGGGGACCCGGCGATCGCCGCGATGAGGATTTCCTGGAGTTGGGCCGTCTCTCGGCGGAGATTTTCGATCAAATCATTGTCAAGGAGGATGATGATACTCGGGGACGACCTCGGGGAGATGCGGCGGATTGGATTTGTAAGGGCATTGAGGAAGTGAACCCGGATGCTCGGTATGAGTCGATTCTCAGTGAGGAGAAGGCGATTAACATTGCTCTGGATGAGGCCCCGAAGGATAGTTTGGTGGTGATTCTGCCCGAAAGTGTCAGCCGCGCGATTGGCTTGATTAAGGACCGTCGTCCGGTTGAGGATGCGTAGGGGCCATCTCTTGTGGTTGCCCTGTCGTGGTTGCTTGGACTGGGGGTGTGATGCCCCCAGTTTTTGTGTCTGATTTCTGTACGGCAATCGAAAATAAAATTGCGCTGCTTAGATGTTTGGCTTTGCGCGGCCCGCACCGGGGCCGCGAAGCCTTGCCAACCTCAATCAAAAATTTGGTGCGCTTTGTATTGAGGGGTGAAGCTTTATTTATAGTTTTACTATAGCAGAACGAAGTTTTCATGTCAAGGGAAATCTGGAAAATGTTAGGGCTGGGGAGGGAGGCCAAAAAAAACACCCCAGTCGGGGTGTTGAGAT
>NZ_JAWOCL010000102.1:0-2646 GCF_046483825.1 Sodalinema sp. | reverse complement strand
TCTGCGGTTTTGCGGAAGGAACAGTTATCTAACACCGTGAAAGGAATCCCTTTTAGGATGCCATAAAGATTGATGGCTAAGGCGATAATTCCATGGGTATTACCATGATCGAAGCTGATGGGGAGTTGCATATCGACTTGCATTCGTCCATGAGTATAATAGCCCTTGGACTTGACCTGGGAGGAGTTTTTTAAGGCACGCAGGTACTCATCCCAGGTGGCCGGAACCCAGGTTTTATCGATACTCCGAATAGGATTTAGACTGAGGCTCATCATTCCGGCGTCAGTTTGAACATCCTTTAAGTTTAGCTAGGGTTTTCAGGGATGGCAAGGGGGAAAAAGGCAAAGGGAAACTATCATTGAGTAGATTGACTCACTCTCCTAACTGAGATGCACCCCATTGAACGCCGTTCGCCCCTACAATCTGGTGTTCCATGCAACCAATCTCACTCGATATCCTGAACAGCCATCAAGACGCTGAGGGGTTGACTGATTGGCCTCAAAGTCAGAGACCGGGTTTCTTGGAGAAACTCGGTCTCTTAATGGGCGGGTTCTCGTTACGGGTCTTCTGGGTTTAAGGTGATAAGGAAAATTTATGGCAGATTACACCGGTTGCCGTAGGGGCGAAAAATTTTTCGCCCCTACAATTTTGTATGCCATGCAACAAACCCCACCCTCGATCCAGAAGACCCCTCGTTACTCATTCAATTAGAGTTGTTCTGGGTCGATTCCCAATTCCTCTAGCTTAGCCCTCAGTTTGACATTGATTTGACGTTCACTCTCCGCCGCCTCTTCCGGCGTGGGAACCAGAGTTCCCTGGGGAGTAAAAAAGCGCAAACGCTCCTCATGCACCCCTAAATATAACCCCAACTGCTGACTCCAACGCCATCCCGACTCATTCGCTTCGAGAGGATGATAGAGGCCATCGAGTAAATGAAACCCTTGAAACTCCAAACTTTGAGGGTCGAACCAAAAATAATCCGGGGTTCTAAAAATATCTTGATAAATCTGTTTCTTGAGTCCGCGATCGCTGTTTGCCGTGCTGTCCGATAAAAGTTCAATAATCAGATTAGGATATTTCCCATTTTCCTCCCAAACCACCCAACTGCGGCGAGGCTGGTTAGACGTATCACGCACCACAAAGAAATCGGGACCTCGGAACAATTCCGATTTCAACTGACGGGGACTATAGTACACCGTGAGATTCCCCGCACAGAAATAATCCTGACGGTCTCTCCAAACCCAGTTAAGACAACTGATCAAAAGCAGGAGTTGTTGAAGATGTAGAGAACTTTCCAAGGGAGGCTCATCACTGGGGAGGTCACTGGGAGGAAACACAATCTCGTCAGCCGAAACCGTATCAGCAGCCGTCTGCGACAAGTCAGAGAGGGAAGCAGACATCACAGTGAGGGAAAAATGAACTGCTCTGAGTCTAACATAGCCCCCTCCAGACGCCGCCAACCCCGTCCCTCCCAGACGGGTGAGTGGAGATACCCCCAACTCACCCGAGAGTGACCTGAACCTTAACCCAGCAACTCCGCAGCCCGTTTCGCCAAATTCTCCGAGGTAATGCCATTAATCGCCATCACCGCACCCGCACTGGCTGCCGTGTCACCCCGTTTCCAGGCAAACACATCCCGAGGGCTATTACTGCGTAACATCACCGGTTCCAACATGGCACTAGACCCGCCTGTGACCGCCAACAGAGCATCGCCGTCAAACATTTGGGCAAAACTGGCATCATCGACGAAACCGCCATCCTTCTGACTCGACATCTCCCAAGCCACATCGGAGGAGCGATAGAGACGGCGGGGACTCACCACCGCCACAATTTTGCTGCCAATGCCTTGCTCTTGCAACTGTTGGGCCGCTTCAACCACCGGCAACAGGACCATATCCCCCAACACCGCAAAGACCACCGTTTTCTCGCCGGGAGTCTCTTGCAAGACCACCGCCCCATCCTGCAACGCCTGACGGGTTTGGGCGAAGGTGGTGCGAATCGGGAGGGGGGACTTACTGGCGGTAATGGTAATCCCTTTATTCTTCTGTCCCACAGCCCACTCATAACAGGCTTGAATACTATTAGCATCCACCGGGAAGAGGGGGAACACGTTGCCATTGCGCATCATGGCGGCAAAATAGTTTTCAATCTCAGGCCGTTGGTGGGTCCAGCCATTACGTCCCTGTTCCAAGGCCCCCGCCGTAAATAGGGTAATCGTGGCTGGGGTGGGACGGCGCAATTCTGCCATGGCTTGGGTCACGGTTTGCCAAATGGGGAGACCATTCACCACAAAGGACTCATAGGAACACCACAGGGTCCGTCCGCCAAATAGGGCTTGTCCGGCGGCTAAGCCAGCACAAGCGTCTTCGCTGAGGGGTTCATAGACTTGACCCCCCGGCTTTTGAAAATAGGTGTCGTCGGGGGTGGGGTGAATGATGTTGAGGGCAATATTGATATTGTTAATCCCTGAGGCCGCATTTCCGTCGGCGTTGGTGACGACGAAATCGGGGTCCTGTTTACCCACATAGCCGACGAGTTCCCCCATGGCGGTGGTGGCCACCTGTTTATCGCCGCCGACGGGAAACTCATTCAGGGGCAGAGTTCCTAAATCGGGTAAGTCCCGTTCAAACTCGGTGACGACGGTTT
>NZ_JAWOCL010000299.1:0-23244 GCF_046483825.1 Sodalinema sp. | reverse complement strand
CTTTGCTACAAGGTGGCGTACTGGGTAGGAGAAGGTTTAATTCCTCTGATTGCCGAAAGGCGTTGAGCAGAAATAGATAATCTTGAAGATTACCCATGATTTTAAAAGTTTAATTCCTCTGATTGCCGAAAGGCGTTGAGCACACCACTTTGGTTGTCGCCCCCATCGGGATTTCCGCCCGTTTAATTCCTCTGATTGCCGAAAGGCGTTGAGCACGGGTTGGCGAACACAACATACTCACCCGGGGGAAATGTTTAATTTCTCTGATTGCCGAAAGGCGTTGAGCACACTACTCTTGTAGTCGCCCCCATGGGGATTTCCGCTCGTTTAATTCCTCTGATTGCCGAAAGGCGTTGAGCACATTACTCGTTGGAGAAACAATTGGCATTGTATTTTTCTTTATGTCTCAAGTGCGGAGAATTGGAGACATAGAAATTGATTAAGTCCAGGTTCTAGTATCATCATAAATAGGAGTTTAAGAAAACTAGAAGCAGAATAACCCAACCTAACATTAAGATTCTACCCGGAAAGGATTCACAATCCTTAGACCATCAATCTCTGGGTAGCCAAAGTCTTCTGTATAAATCGTTTGAACCTGAACATCCAGACAGGCAGCGATGAGCATGGCATCCCAGTGAGACAGACTATAGCGGCTCATTAAGCTCTCTGTTCGATTCAGAATGTCCCAGGTGGGAATTGCGGTGTACCAAACCTGTTGTAAGCTTCGGATGTATTGATAGGCTTGTCCTCAATCATATCCCAACGGCTCTAGTTTGCGACTCGCTGCCAGATACTCACAAGCAACTTGCCAGAGGAGAACAGCATCGCTTAAAGTCGCGACAAGAGAACTAGCGATTCGCTGTTTCATGGGGTCCCGTGGGTCGTTCACATAAATCAGGACATTCGTATCAACGGCGTTCATGCAAACTCTCGCGGGTTAACTCAGGTGCTGTGGCGGGGATTGGATATTGCTGCATCTTCTCAACCAGTGACCTGAGAAAGATGGCTTTCTCACGCGGATCTGAGATTTTAGGCGCAATGAGCTGGGAGGAATTGACCCATAGCTCAACTTCCGCGCCTTCGGGTAAATGACAATCTGTTTTCAGGACAAAAGTTCCGTTGTGATAAACCGCTTTTAAGGGGTGAGGCATGACAAGAGGACTCCTTTGGCGTGAAACCTAGGGCGGTGAAAAACGCCTAGAGAAACAGGGACAAGTTGTGTCTATAATATAACAACCATTGGTCTAAGTCAGACCAAAAACGGGGTAAAAAAAGGCAACAGGTGGCGGATTCTCTCTCAATTTAGGGTGTCCTAAGATAATCAAGGACACCAAGACCCTCACTAACATAGGCGTTGAGCTGTGGGACAGCGGGCCAGAAACCGGGTGTCTTGGGAGACACTCGGTTTCTTAATCTCGCAGTTATGGTACTGGGCCAGAAACCGGGTGTCTTGGGAGACACTCGGTTTCTCCATCTGGACATCCCCTCAGCCCACACCCAATCCCCGTAGCGTCTCACCCGGATGCACAAACCGGGGCGAAGAAGACTACAATATCGCTCGATTAACATTTCATGACCGACGAGCTTCTATGACTCTAACTCGCTCCTCTGGCATCCCCAAACGACGCCGACTCATACGGCGGCTTTGGATTGCTCTCACCCTCACCACCCTCCTACTCACCCAACTCCCGAGCCTGGCCCGACAAGACCTAGCCAGCGCCCCTGAGTACGAATTTCGCGGTGTTTGGGCCGCCTCCGTCGTGAACATCGACTGGCCCTCTAGCCCTAACCTCAGCACCCAACAACAACAAGCAGAACTCATCGGCATCCTCAATCGGATGCAACAACTCAACCTCAACGCCCTCATTCTGCAAATCCGCCCCGCTGGGGATGCCCTCTACTACTCGGACACTGAACCTTGGAGTTATTGGCTCACTGGGCAACAGGGACGACCCCCTAGCCCCTTCTACGACCCCCTAGAATTTGCCATTGAGGAAGCTCACGATCGCAACATTGAACTGCACGCCTGGTTTAACCCCTATCGCGCTAAACTCGGCGGTAGCTATGACCTGGCCGCCAATAACATGGCTCGCCAGTACCCTCAATACGCCTATTCCTATCGCAACCTGATTTGGATGGACCCTGGGGCCAAAGTCATTCAAGATCGCGCCTATGACGTGATCCTCGATGTCGTCAACCGCTACAGTATCGATGGCGTTCACCTCGATGACTACTTCTATCCCTATCCAGAACCCGGCGTTGAGTTCCCCGACGACGAGACCTATCGGGAATATCGTAAAAATGGCGGCAGCTTAAGCCGAGATAATTGGCGGCGGGATAATGTTAATCGTTTGGTGCGTCGCCTCTACGACGGCATCAAAGCCGCGAAACCTCAAGTAAAATTCGGGATTAGTCCCTTTGGGATCTATCGCCCTGGCCAGCCGGCGGGGATTGAGGGGATGGATCAGTTTGCACAAATCTATGCTGACCCCAAACTCTGGCTTGAACAAGGTTGGGTCGATTACATGGCGCCACAACTCTACTGGCGTATCGATCCCCCCCAACAAAGTTATCCTCGTTTGCTCGACTGGTGGCTCAGTCACAATCCCTACCGTCGTCATATCTATACCGGCAATTATCTCAGTCGTCTCAATGATAGTGATTGGCCCGTGACGGAGTTTCTGCGTCAGGTGGATATCTCCCGCCGCTCTCAGTCTCGGGATTCCCTGGGGAATATCTTTTTTAGCGTTAAAGTCTTTATGGAGGATCGCTTAGGGGTGAATGGACAGTTCCGATCGCGCCTCTACCCCACACCCGCTCTAATTCCCCCCATGCCTTGGCTCGATAGCCAAGCCCCCGATGCACCCCAAGGCGTCGAAACCACCGCCAATGGCATTCATTGGCAACCCCAGTACTCCGAGGACGTGCGATCGCTGGCCCTCTACAAACGCCAAAACCGTCATTGGCAGCTCGAACAACTCCTGCCGCGTCAGGAAACCCAGGTGCAGGTTAGCCCCGGACGCTACGCCCTGCGAACCGTCGATGCCCTCTCGAATCAAAGTGAGGCGGTGGAAGTCTCTGTTAGACGCTAACGAAGACCCGAACGAAGACCCTAACCCACCTTGCCATACTCCCACCCGGTGTCAGCCTCTGAGTCGCGATCCCAGAGCCGACATCGGGTTTTGTATGGCGCTCCTAGGCCGTTTCATCGCAGACATCGAGATCCCGATTAAAGATATCGATCGCCTCGCGGCAACAGCGTTTCAACTTCTCTTGCATCTCTGGAACCGGCTCCTTCCGACCCACAAAGTGCCAGTGTTCCACTGTGGACAAGCGCCAGAGACGACCCAAACCACTAAACCCAGCCGCTTCCAAACCGATCGCCCGCACATCAGAGTCCACCGCGTGAAAACGGATCTGAATCAAAATACTGCGACAATGACAGCGGAAGCTATAGCCGGGAAAATGGAAACTGATATCAATCGAATCGGGATCTAACATCTCCCGCGTTTCCACATCATCCGTCCAAGGCTTGAGATCCGAGCGTAAATCAGGAAACTCCGTCTTAAACAGGTTGACAACTGCCGCAATCTTGCTGGCAATGCGGAAATCCTTGGCTTGTTCTGCTGCGTTCAAGGTCAATCCCCCCTTTCTCAACGTTATGCCGTCGTACCCACCTGGGATCAGTGGCTACTCCATTGGCTTAACTTTAGTGTACTTAACCCAGTTGAGTCAGGTGTCTCACGCCGCTGAACCCTGGGCAAACATCGGGGAATTAAACCATTGAAGCCTTAGCCGATCGCCTCCGAGCCAGCCTGAGCGTGCCAACGCACCGTTTCATCAGGATCATCGAGGAGCGATCGCACCACCGCCATGGCCTCAGGCTGTCCGAAATTCCCTAACCCCAAGGCGATCGCCTGGCGAACCCGAGCCAGTTCCCGGTGAGGCGGTTCACTGCACCACCAGCGAATCAACGCCTGGCCCGCCTCAGCCTTCAACGGCGGCGAACTCACCTGAGACAGAACCCGGATCGCTTCGAGACAAACCTGAGAACTCGGTAAACTCAAAGCCATTGCTAAATCATCAATGGTGCGAGGATGATTGATCCACCCCAAGGCGCGGACAAGTTCCAACTTAAGCGGAATCGGCGTGTGCGGCGATCGCAGACAGCGGCCCAACGCCTCAATCGCCTCAACCGTTCCCAGCCGAGACAGCGCGATCGCCGCCTGCTGACTCACCGCCAGATCCAAATCCAGGAGTCGTTCCCGAAGCAACGCCACAACATCCACCTCCGGAGCCAATTCCTCAATCAAACCATGCTGTAACCCCAAAGCAATCGTTGCGAAGCGGCGCACCGGCGCCGACAAATCCGTCACGCCGGCTAACACCGGCGTGAGGATGCGGGGATGGCGATCGCAGGTTAACACCGCCAACACCTGAGCGCGAACCTCCGCATCGGGATCATCCCAAAACTCAACCACCCGTTCCATCGCATCCCGATGACGGATTTGAGCCAGAGTCCGAATCGCCAACACCCGCCAGCGTTCCTCCTGCAACAACTGATTCAGCGGTGCGATCGCCGCCTCCCCCAAATTCGCCAACGTACGAGCCGCCATTCCCTTAACATCCTCATCCGTCGTCGCACTCGTCACCAAATCCACCAACACCGTCAACGCCTCCTCAGAGGGGAACTGGCCAATAATCTGAGCCGCGAACCAAGCCAGTTCATCATCCTCAGGGTGCGATCGTAACAACGCCAACGTTCCCTGCAACGCCGGCCAACCATAACTCGGTAACCGCTTCGCCGCATCCCAACGTTCCTGGAAATCTCCGATCTCCAGCAACTCCAAAAAAGCCCTCAGCGTTTGCGAGACCCCAACCATCTGGTCCGAGTCTGGCATCGAGTCTGGCATCGAGTCTGGCATCGAGTCTGGCATCGAGTCTGGCATAGCCGAGTTATTGATACCCGAGTGACGAGACGAAAAAAAAGTCATAAAACTGGGGGAATCCAAACAGTGAACCGAACAGGTGCATCACCTAAGCCTACCTTGACGCAAACTCACCAGACCTGCCAGAGCAATTTCAGGCAATTTTCGCCATTTCATGTATAAAGCGCATCACTCCAATGCACAAACCAAAATGAATAGCGTTTTTTGTAGCTAAACATACGAAACCGTAACAAAACTTCTTCTAACGTTAGACCTAATCACAGATAGACCGACCTCTAACTCCCTCCTTCCCGATCCAAAAAAGCCACCATCACCTAACGGGTTGCCAGAACACTGTAACCGCTCTAACCGAATCCAGATTTTAGCCCTAAAATCCATGATAAATCCCTAAAAAGCCCTTTAACCTCAATGCAAACCCCGTTTTCCCTTAGCTAATCTGCAAGTATTTCCTAGAAAAAAACCATGACTCCCTCCGCAGCAGCCCCAACCAAACTCAACAAATTCGAGAAATACAAAGTCGAAAAAGATGGCTTAGCCGTCAAAGACGAACTCAAACAGTTTAGCGAACTCGGCTGGGAAGCCTTAGACGAAACCGACCTTGTGCATCGTCTCAAATGGTTAGGCATCTTCTTCCGGCCCGTCACCCCCGGTCAATTCATGTTGCGGCTGCGCATTGCCAACGGCATCCTCAACGCCGAACAACTGCGCGTCCTAGCCAGCATTGTCCAACGCTATGGCGACGACGGCAGTGCCGACATTACCACCCGGCAAAACCTGCAACTGCGTGGCATTCGCTTCGAAGACTTCCCCAACATCTTCGAGCAACTCCAACAAGCCGGCCTCACCAGCATTCAGTCCGGTATGGACAACGTCCGTAACATCACCGGTTCCCCCGTCGCCGGCATCGATGGCGCCGAATTTATCGATACCATCCCCCTCTGTCAAGCCATCCAAGATGCCATCACCAACCACGGAACCGGCAACCCCGAGTACACCAACCTACCCCGTAAATTCAACATTGCCGTTGCCGGAGGCCCCGATAACTCCGTCCACGCCGAAATCAACGACATCGCCTACGTTCCCGCCTTCAAAGACGGTCACTTTGGCTTCAATGTCCTCGTCGGGGGGTTCTTCTCCGCCAAACGTTGCGAAGCCGCCATTCCCCTCAACGCTTGGGTCACAGCACATCAACTGGCCGACCTCAGTTGTGCCATCCTGCGAGTCTTCCGCGACCATGGTTCCCGGGCCAACCGGCAAAAATCACGGTTAATGTGGCTCATCGATGACTGGGGACTCGACCAATTCCGGGCCGCCGTCGAAGCCGAATTCGGGCAATCTCTACCCGACGCCGCCCCCAACGACGAAATCGCTTGGGACAAACGAGATCACATCGGCATTCATCCTCAAAAACAACCCGGACTCCACTATGCCGGACTTCATGTTCCCGTCGGTCGTCTCAAGGCTGACGAGATGTTTGAAATCGCCCGTCTGGCTCAAGTTTACGGTCACGGCGACATCCGTCTCACCGTCGAGCAAAACCTGATTTTAACGGGTCTTGAAACCGCCAAACTCGACGCCTTCAGACAAGAACCCCTACTTAAGACATTTTCCCTCAGCCCAGCCCCCCTGGTGCGAGAACTGGTGTCCTGTACCGGGGCCAAATTCTGTAACTTTGCCCTCGTTGAAACCAAACAACGAGCCTTAGCCCTCGCCCAAGACCTCACCGAAGAACTCAACCTCACCCAAGCCGTGCGTATCCACTGGACGGGATGTCCGAACTCTTGCGGACAGCCCCAAGTCGCCGACATTGGCCTGATGGGAACCAAAACCCGCAAAGATGGCCAAACCGTCGAAGCCGTGGATATTTACATGGGCGGAAAAGTCGGTAAAGATGCCCAACTCGGAGAGCGAGTTCTCAAATCTATCCCCTGCGATGACCTCAAACCCGTGCTGCGAGACTTGCTGCTAGAGAAATTCGGCGCCACCGCCCGAGCTTAACCCGTCATCATTCAGCCTTGATTGCCCCATCACCGATCGCATTCCCTTGAATCCTTAGGATACCCTGACTCATGTTGACCAAACTCCTTTCCTTTAGCGGTCGTTACCGCATTTTGCACCTGACCTGGTTTGCCTTTTTCCTCTCCTTTGTCGTCTGGTTTAACTTTGCCCCCTTTGCCACCACCATCCAACAAGATTTCGGCTTAGATGTCGGACAAATTCGCACCATCGGCATTTGCAACGTTGCCTTGACAGTTCCGGCCCGGATTCTGATTGGGATGTTACTCGATCGCTTCGGTCCCCGTGTCACCTATTCCCTACTACTCATTTACGCCGCCGTTCCTTGCCTCCTGTTTGCGACCGCCCAGGACTTCAACACCCTGGTCATTAGCCGCTTGATGCTGAGCATTGTTGGTGCGGGCTTTGTGATCGGCATCCGCATGGTCGCCGAATGGTTCCCCCCCAAAGAAATTGGCATCGCCGAAGGCATTTACGGAGGTTGGGGCAACTTTGGGTCTGCCGCCGCCGCCTTTACCCTGCCCTCAATCGCCCTGGGACTCTCGGTGTTTGCCGGAGGCGAGATGAACTGGCGTCTCGCCATTGCCCTCACCGGCATTGCCGCCGCCCTCTATGGTGTGATGTACTTCTTCAATGTCGAAGACACTCCCCCTGGCAAAGAATACCGACGACCCAGCCGCAACGGAGGCTTAGAAGTCACCAGCCGCAAAGATTTCGCCTTCTTGATGCTGATGAATATCCCCCTGGTGGGCATTCTCGCGCTTTTGGCTTGGCGTTTGAGTAAAGTGGGCTTCCTCAGTGAAACCGGACTGTTGATTGTTTGGGCTGCATTGGTTGGACTCTATCTGTTTCAGGCCTATGGCTGCTGGACGACGAACGCCGACTTGCTGCAAGGTAAAAAACACTATCCCCCTGAAGACCGCTATAAATTCAATCAGGTTGCCATCTTGGAACTGACCTATGTGGTTAACTTTGGCTCTGAGTTAGCCGTCGTCTCCATCTTGCCAGCCTTCTTTGAACTGACCTTTGGCTTGAATCCCGCCCAAGCGGGGATGATTGCCGCTAGTTATGCCTTTATGAACCTCATGTCTCGTCCCGGAGGCGGCTTGATTTCTGACTCCCTCGGCAGTCGTAAATGGACGATGACGGTCTTAACCGGTGCGATGGGCATTGGCTACCTCTGTATGGGAACCGTGTCCGAGGGCTGGTGGCTGCCTGGGGCGATTCTGCTGACGATGGCCTGTTCCTTCTTTGTCCAAGCTGGGGAAGGGTCAACCTATGCCATTGTGCCGCTGATTAAACGACGGGTGACGGGACAAATTGCTGGGAATGTCGGGGCTTATGGCAATGTTGGGGCGGTGGCCTATCTGACGCTCTATAGTCTTTTGCCGGAAGGGGCTGCTGGAAATCTCATCTTT
This sequence comes from Sodalinema sp., assembly GCF_046483825.1. Classification (NCBI taxonomy): domain Bacteria; kingdom Bacillati; phylum Cyanobacteriota; class Cyanophyceae; order Oscillatoriales; family Oscillatoriaceae; genus Sodalinema; species Sodalinema sp. The sequence goes on along the minus strand of NZ_JAWOCL010000299.1, from coordinate 14,861 downwards.
TTCCAAACCTTGGGGGTTTCCTCGATGGTGGTGGCCTTCCTCTGTGGTTTCTTCCTGCGGGAACCTCAAGGGTCTTTTGCTGAGTTCCATGAGGGGGAGGAAGAAGCGGTCCAACCGGTGGTTCCGGCGTTGAGTCATGAGTCATACCCAGAGTAATTCCCCCTAATTCCCCAAGGAATTTACGCCCATCAGCTGCTATTCATTTGACGACTGGAGGACTGACACAACTATGATCGCGCCGACAAAAACCCTATGTCCCTATTGTGGTGTTGGCTGTGGCTTGGAGGTGCAACCTCCGGCTTTACCCGGAAAAACCACCCATCGCGATGCCGCAGGAACTCCCATTTGGCGCGTCAGGGGCGATCGCCAACATCCCTCCAGTCGTGGCCGGGTTTGTGTCAAAGGAGCCACCGTCGCGGAATCCCTGGACAAAAACCGGCTCAAATACCCCATGATGCGACATTCCCTAGATGACCCGTTTCAGCGGGTGAGTTGGGATGAGGCGCTCGATCGCATCGTCACTCATATCCATCAAGTGCGTCAGGACTCTGGCAGTCATGCTATTTGTATGTATGGCTCAGGCCAATTCCAAACGGAAGATTATTATGTAGCCCAAAAGCTCATGAAAGGCTGTTTGGGAACCAATAATTTTGATGCCAACTCCCGTCTCTGTATGTCCTCGGCGGTGGCTGGCTATATCCAGAGTTTAGGCTCCGATGGCCCCCCCTGTTGCTATGACGATTTGGAACGCACTGATTGTGCTTTTCTCATTGGTACCAATGCGGCTGAATGTCATCCCATTGCCTTTAACCGCCTGCGGGACTATCACAAGAAAAACCGCAAGGTGAAATTGGTGGTGGTCGATCCTCGCGAAACCCCCACGGCGAAAGCGGCCGACTTGCATCTAGCCATTCGCCCCGGTACGGATATTGATTTGCTGCATGGGATTGGCCATCTCTTGTTACGCTGGCAAGCCTTTGATGCGCTGTTTATCGAGGATTGCACCCAAGGCTTCTCAGAGTACACCCAGACCCTTCAGAGTTATCCGCCCGAGTTGGTGGCCCGTCGTTGTAACATTCGTCTCGATGAGTTGGAACTGGCCGCTCGTTATTGGGCGGAGAATGAGCGGGTGCTGTCGATGTGGTCTATGGGGTTAAATCAGTCCTCGGAAGGGACCGCTAAGGTGCGATCGCTCATCAACCTCCATCTCATGACCGGTTCGATTGGGAAACCGGGGGCGGGACCATTTTCGCTGACGGGACAACCCAATGCGATGGGAGGACGGGAAGCCGGGGGCTTATCTCATCTTCTCCCTGGCTATCGGCTGGTGAAAAACCCTCAACATCGGGCCGAGGTGGAACGCCATTGGCAACTTCCCCCCGGCCAAATTGACCCCAGCCCCGGTTTAGCCGCCTGGGATATGATGCTGGGACTCGAAGCGGGACTGGTGCAATTGTTTTGGGTGGCCGCAACCAATCCGGCGGTGAGTATGCCCGATATTGGCCGCACGAAGGCGGCGCTGCGACGCTCTCCTCTGACGGTGTATCAGGATGCTTACTATCCTACGGAAACCGCTGAATATGCTCATATTTTGCTGCCGGCGGCCCAGTGGAGTGAGAAAACGGGAACCATGACTAACTCGGAACGGGTGGTTACCCTTTGCCCGCAATTCCGCGAGGCCCCCGGTGAGGCTCGTCCCGATTGGGAAATTTTTGCGGAAGTGGGGCGACGACTCGGGTTTGAGGCTCAGTTTGAGTTCTCCGATGCGGCGGCGGTGCATCGTGAGTTTGTTGCCTTGACAAAATCACGAGTTTGTGATATGAGCGGCATGAGCCATGAGGGGTTGCAGGAGCGGACGCTGCAATGGCCGCACCCCGAGGGAGCCGAGGATGTCCCTGAGGGCCGGTATAGCAAGCGGCTGTATGAGGATTTGCGCTTTCCCACGGCTGATGGCCGCGCCCGCTTCTGTGCCAGCCATACTCGCGGTTTGGCTGAAGCCCCCGATCCTGAGTATCCCTTTGTGTTAACGACGGGACGTGTTTATGAACATTGGCATACTCAAACCCGAACCGGACGCATTCCTAAAATTAGCCAGAAGTATCCTCATCCCTTTATTGAGATTCATCCGCGAGATGCCAAAAAATTAGAGATTCTCGATGAAATGTGGGTGTTGATTCGCGGACGGCGCGGTGAGGGGAGATTTAAGGCGACGGTGACGACAGCGATCGCCCCCGGAACCCTCTTTATCCCCATGCACTGGGGTTTCCTCTGGGCGGACAATTCTGAAGCGAATGCCCTCACTCACCCGGAAGCCTGCCCAGATTCCCTGCAACCGGAACTCAAGGCCTGTGCGGTGCAATTATTGCCGTTGCCCATCGCCAGCGACGCCTCAGAACAGCAACAGCAAGACGTGATGGCCATAAATCGCTCCTCGGGATGAACGCCTCTAGTCTTGCACTTCTGACGACCAAAGGGTGGCTTCACTGGGAACGACAAATGAGGGGTCGGGCCGGTTGGAGAGGGACTCTAGCTGGAAAATGGGAATCGCCCCCACCGTTAAGGATGCAATCAAGACGCCCACGATGATCTCGTGGATGTTCTCAGAAGCCTGGCTGTGGTTGGGATCTCGCTGTTGGACAGCGCGATCGCGGTGATGAGCATTCATCAATGACTCCCCCATTGTTTTCGCGAGTTCCTAGGTTTATTGTAGGAGTCTTTTTCCAGAAATCTCAAAAACGGTAACTAAATTAACAGAAGATAACGAAGGGTCATGCAACCAGCGACGACATTTTTTCAATTTGAAGCGGATTTTGTGGAATCCCTCCGCTGTATTCCCATGCAGGTTCGCTATAAACTCGATACCTGTGGGGTGAAGTTGAAACTGAACCATTGGCATCAGTTGGAGGCGACTGAACGACAAGTTCTGGTGGATTCGCCTTGTCAGACGGCGCAAGAGATTGCCGAGTATCGGCAGGTGTTACAGCGCTTAGTCCGCGATCGCACCGGGGAGATTCCCAAAGATCTCCCAGTGGACGAGAATCCCCCTTGGCTGGGGGAGACGGTTCCTGAGACGGTTCAGGAGAAGGCGCGATCGCTGTCCATCGAGATTGGCGAGAACCGCTGGGCGGCCCTGACTCCCCTACAGCGGTTTACCCTGCTGAAACTGAGTCGCCCCAGTCATGAAAACCGCAATTTCTATCCCGCTTTACAAGAGTTTGGGCTAGTGTGAGGAGTTTAAGAGGAGTTTAATGTGAGGAGTTTGAAAACCATGACCCATTCTACGTCGTGGGCGATCGCGCCCCTATTGGGATTCGCCGGCCTGATGGCAACCGCCAGCCCCCTAAACAGCGCCCCCATCCCGAATGTCCCCACCTCGTCTGAGACACCGCAGCAGTTGGCCCAAGTGACGTCCGTATCTCAACTCTCGGACGTGCAACCGACGGATTGGGCCTTTCAGGCCCTGCAATCCCTCGTCGAACGCTACGGCTGTATCGCTGGCTATCCCGACGGAACCTTTCGCGGTAACAACTTCATGACGCGCTATGAGTTCGCCGCTGGCTTAAACGCCTGTTTGGATCAGATTGTGGCCATTGTGGGCGGCGGCGACGGACTCGATGCCGGGGATTTAGCTACAATTCGCCGTTTACAAGAGGAATTTGCCGCTGAATTGGCGACGTTGCGAGGACGGGTTGACGGACTCGAAGCCCGTACCTCGGAACTCGAAGCTAATCAATTCTCGGCGACGACTCAACTGCGAGGGGAAGTGGCCTTTGTTTTGGCGGATGCTTGGGGCGGTGATGGTATCTCTGACGGTGACTCGGACAATGATGTTCAAACCATCTTTGCCAATCGGGGGCGACTCAATCTCGTGAGTAGTTTCACCGGGCGCGATCGCCTCCATACCCGTCTGCAATTCGGCAATTTGGGCAATAGCTTTGCTGATGAGATGAACACCAATGAGGGGCGCTTTGCCTTTGACGGAGACAGCGGTAACAGCCTCAACTTAAATCGCTTACATTACGTTTTCCCCGCCACAGACACTCTACAAGTGACTCTGATGGCCAATGCGGGCGGCCATCAGTTCTACAACGACACCTTTAACCCTGGCTTAGAAGCCGGAGGCGGGGCGACTGGGGCCTTGTCTCGCTTTGGGGAACGCAATCCCATTTATCGCAGTGGTTTAGGCGGTGTGGGGGTTGGCCTGCGGCAACGGCTGGGGGACAGTCTGGAACTGTCTCTGGGCTATTTGGCGCGAGGGGGTAACACTCCCGAGGAAGGGGCCGGCCTGTTTAATGGCAACTATTCGGCTTTGGGCCAATTGGTGGTTGAACCGAGCGATCGCCTCAAGTTTGGCCTAACCTATATTCGCGCCTACGATGTCTCTCAGGGACGGCGTTTTGGCTTCGGGGGAACGGGAACCCAACTCAGCAACCTCTCCCCGGCAGCCTTGGCGGCCAGTTCCAATCTCTCTCAAGGACAACTCACCACCGCCGTCTCTAGTCATCATTATGGGGTTCAGGCCCTCTGGGATCTCTCGCCTCGCTTGCGGGTGGGGGCTTGGGGTGGCTTCACTGATGCCCGTCTCATTGGCCTAGGGGATGCGGAAATCTGGAACTATGCCCTAACCTTAAGTTTCCCGGATTTACTGCTACCGGGGAATTTCGGGGCTTTGATTGTGGGGGCAGAACCCTATTTGGGTCGTGTTGATATTCCCGGAACTCAAGATATGGAGAATGAAACCCCGTTCCATATTGAAGGACTTTATAAAGTCCAGTTGTCGGAGAACATCACCATCACCCCCGGCTTTATCTGGTTGTTGAATCCTAACCAGGATGCCGATCACGATGGGGCCTTTATCGGCACGCTTCGCACCACCTTCTCGTTTTAAATCGCAAATCGGGTTTTTTGTGCCGTATCAAGGCTTACTTTTTGCGGGGTTCCTCCCTCTGTAGAGTAGGTACGGCACAACCATCACGACGACTTGAATGCGATTAGAGCAGGTAGAGGCCTTTTTAGCCGTTGTTGAAACGGGCAGTTTTCAGAAGGCTGCCCGTTTATGTCAGGTGACGCAATCGACGGTGAGTCGTCAGGTACAGGCGTTGGAGACTGAATTGGGATTGCCGTTATTGCATCGTCAGACTACGGCGACGTTGACGGTGGCCGGCGATCGCTTTCTCCCCCACGCCAGTCGCATCTGTCGCGAGTGGCGAACGGCGATGATGGAAATTCGCGAGTTGGCGGAGGGGAAACAAACGGAGTTGTGTGTCGCTGCGATTCATTCCGTCTGTGCCTATTTTTTGCCACCCATTTTGCAACGGTTCTGTTCCCGTCGCCCTCAGGTGCAGTTACGAGTCACCTCGTTGGGGAGCGATCGCTCGTTGAAGGTGTTACGGGATGGCTTGGTGGATGTGGCGATCGTCATGAACAATCCTCGTCTGACGCTGAGTTCGGAAATGGTGGTGCGATCGCTCTACTGGGAAACGGTAGATGTCTTGATGGCCGCTAATCACCCTCTCACTCAATATGAGGAAATTCCCTGGGAAGCCCTCAGCCACTATCCCCATGTGGTGTTCAAAGATGGCTATGGAATGCAGCGGCTGGTTCAAGATGCCTTTGCTCAGTTGGGTCAAAGCTTCCATGCCGCTTTAGAATTAAATACCTTGGATGCTTTTCGGGGTATGGTGCGACAGGGGCGCATGATCTCGATTTTGCCCAAATCCGCCCTCTTAGATGCCGATGAAACCCTGGCCGTGCGCCCCATTGCCCCCGATCCCTGTTTCCCCAATCTGCAACGGGAAGTCGTCGCCGTCACCAGTGAGGATCGACTGGAGATTCCCCCCATCGCTGAGTTTTTTGAATTAGTCTGTCAGGAGATTCCTCCCCTCGTCGTCAAGCTGTTTCCCCTCTCTTCCCCCAAATCTATCGAAAATATTAAGAAAATATAATATGATGCTTACTCAAATTTAATTTTATTAAAATAAGCTTAAAGCAGCGTTGATAAACCAGCAAAGTTGTGACTTAGCTCGTTTTCATCAGCGCTACTTGTTTTTTGTATCTCTATATTAAGGTAAACCAACATGGAAAATCGCCAAGAATATCAAGGTAAAATGGAAAGCCAACTCCAAGAATGGGGTGCTAAAATTGATGAACTCCAAGCCAAAGCCGACCAAGCCAGCGGCGATGCTAAACAGGAGTGGACTCAAAAAGTCGAAAACCTAAAATCTAAGCGAAATGAACTTCAACAACATCTCGCTGACCTAAAATCCTCCAGCGATGATGCTTGGGATAGTTTGAAAACTGGCTTTCAAAATGCTTGGGATGAGTTTAGTCGCTCGGTGGAAGAAGCAAAATCCAAGTTTAACTAAACCCCATTCCCCCCAGCGGTGAACGACCGAATAGCCGCTATGCTGGGGGATTCCGGGGAAGGGGTGCAGGGGGCCGCCCCGACGGGTCATCAAACCAGTTTAGCCCCCTGCTTGATTTTTTCAACGACGGGTTTGGGGGAAACGACGTGTTTATACAGTCCCAATTTGCGGGGAGATAATCCCATCGCCAAGCCCACCAGTTCCGTGATATAAAGAATCGGCATATTGTAGGATTCTTGATAGGCTTCTTCAATGTCAGCTTGACGAAGTTCTAGGTTATTGGCACAGAGAGGACAGGCCAAAACGATACAATCGGCTCTGCGTTCTCTAGCTTCATCGAGAATTTTTTTGGTCAACTCAAAGGCCGTCTTTTTTTGAGAGACGAGGATTGGCCCACCACAACATTTCGCTTTTGAACGAAAGTCAACGGGGGTTGCTCCACAAATTTCGGTGAGGCGATCGAGAGACACCGGAGACACGGGAGAATCCCAGCCGGTGATATCCTGAGGACGAGTCAAGAGACAGCCGTAATAGGAGGCGACCCTCAAGCCGTGGAGGGGGTTGGTGATTTTAGAGGCGACATCAATGTCATTCCAGAGAACATCAACCACATTGCGAACGCGGATGGCTTCGTCTTCGACGGATAGGCCCATATCCGACAACGTGGCGGCAATTTTGGGACCTTCTTGGGGATCGTCGAGGGCCTGAGCGGCTTTGGCGGACTTGTTGTAACAGCCCGAACACGAGGCCAGGAGATCTCGATGTTGCTGTTGGGCTAACACCACATTACGAGCGGCTAAGGCCATGGCCACGTCATGGGAGAGTCCAGCGGCGACGGAACCGCCACAACAGGACCAATCCTCAATTTCGTGCAGATGAACTCCTAATGCGTCGAGGACAACTCGGGTGGAGATGTCAAATTCTTTGGCACTGGTATGTAAGCTACATCCAGGATAATAGGCGTATTCAGTGGTCATGATAAATCAGGGTTGTGGGTGCGAGTTCGTTTGCGTTTTTCGAGGGCATCATGGAATTGATCGGGGTTCTTGACGCTGGCCGGAAGGGGAGAGAGTTTGCCCTTGAGTGCCAGTTGAATCCCCAGGGGAGCTTGATCCACCATCGCTTTGAGTCCCCCATATTTCTGCATCAATTCCGGTTCAAAGAGGATGCCTCGTTTTTGGACTAACTCGACAAAGATTTCATGGAAACGAGTGGCATCATTTTCGATTCCTTCGCTGATGGCGATCGCCTTGGCCGCTTCAATCACATCCGAGGGACGAACGCCACGGGGACAACGGGAGGTGCAAATATAGCAGGAACTACAAAGCCAGAGGGTGTTACTTTTGAGAACGCTCTCCCAATCGCCGCGTTGCAACATCAGAATCAGTTTGCGGGGCGATACATCCATGCGATCGATGTTGGTACAGCCACCGCTACAGGTTCCGCATTGCATACAGGCGGAGATGGCGGCGGCTTGGCCTCCTTCGGCCAGGACCTTGGCCATGGCCCCTCCATTCATGCGATCGCCGTCAACTTGGCGATCGACTTTCAGGCCAAAAAAGCATTTCTTGCGTTTCATGTTCGTCCTCCTAAATTTGACAATTCCATCGCGGCGAATCGTCCCTGAGATGAACCATTCATGCCATTCATCGGGGCTGACGTGGCTAAGAAGCCCGCGATATCCGCCGCCGCTGAACGTCCATCGGTAATCGACTCGACAATCGCCTTAGGACCCGTCGCCGTTCCCGCCAGGAAAATTCCGGGGCGATGTGAGGCGTTATTGGAATACTGCTGATGAGCCGTTTCATAAAAGCGGTCCACGCCAGTTTTCAAACCCGCCACCTCGGACAACTCGGAATTCCCGCACATTCCCACCATCAAGACCAGTAAATCCACCGTCAATCGCATCGGTCGAGAGGTTAAGGTATCCTCAACCCGCAACAGCAAGCTGCCATTATTCTGTTCACTGGCTTCGGACAGGCGACCGCGAATAAATTGCACGCCATACTCTTCCTGAGAACTTCGGTACAATTCTTCATAGCCGCGACCAAAAACGCGAATGTCCATATACAGGGAGAACACCTCACAATCGGGCAGCAATTCCTTGAGTCCAATCGACACTTTCACGGAATTGGTACAGCAAACCCGAGAACAATAGTTATTGTTCACCTGCTGATCTCGGGAGCCGACACAGTGAACCATGGCCACTTTTTTGGGAATCTTGCCCGCCGCCGTTCTCACCTGCTTCTGTTTGAGCATGGCATCAAAGTCAATGGAAGTGATGGTATTGTCATAGAGACCATAGCCATACTCTTCCTTGAAGGTGGCATCAAAGTGGCGGAATCCAGTGGCGACTAAAATGGCATTGGCCGCAATCTCTTTCCCCGTTGATGTGGTGACCCGGAAATTCGGGGCCGCTCCCTCAATTTTTTCCACGGAACAATCCGTTAAAATCTCAGTTCCTCGTAGATCCTGTTTTAAGCGATCGACAATTTCTGAACCGGGGGTAAAGTCGGGGAAAACTTTATACCAATTCTTGACATATCCCCCAACTTGTGATTCTTTTTCGATTAAAACCACATCATAGCCAAAATCTCGTAGGCGTCCAGCGGCGGACAATCCAGCCACACCACCACCAATAATTACAACTGTCTGACTCATTCTCTTAATCCTCGTATTACATCATCGGGTTGGTTCAACGTCTCTAGGAAAGGGGCAAGTTTCGCAACGGTTATTTCGTCCGATTCTGCCCCGAAGACTCCTAAAAAGGTCGCCGCCGTTCTTCAAAGGTTTTCGACTTGTCATAGGGAATGCCAATTTGGTCTAACAAGGGTTCAATGGGAACCACTTTGGCATTTAAACCACAATCCTTGAACGGGTCATAGCCCAAGAGCAAGCCGGTTAATTGGGCATAGTCCAAAATGCTGACATTAAATTCTTCTTCCAGAGCATCTTTGATGGTTCCTTGTTCGGCATCTAAAAACACCGTACAACCAGGACAGTTGGTGAGCATCAAACGACAATCGGGATGAGCTTCTTTGAGGCTTTTGAGTTTCTTGTAGACACTGCTGGCGGTGTAGTCGCGGTTTTCGGCAAAGGCACATTGACGGAAGCCCATACCACAACAATGTCGCCGTTCAGGATAGTCCACAATCTCGGCTCCAAAGGCTTGTAATAGTCCCACTAAGACTTGGGGAAATTCAACGCCACCCATGGCTTCACCGGGGAAGATTTTGCCATAGTGACAGCCAATGTGGTCAACGGCTTTGACACCTTTGAGACTATACTTGGCTTTTTCGGCCAGTTTATGGCGATTGGCAAAAAACACATCGGAGGCATGAACGACGGATGGCCGTTCGCCGGAGACATGGGGAATCCAAAAGTCTCGCCCGGTGGTTTCTTTGAGGGTTTTTTCGGTGTACTCCCGCAGTTCGGGTTCTTCTTCCCAAAGTTTAATGACTTCGGTGTAGTTGGCAAAGGAGGTGACGCAGAAGGAAAAGAGATTGTCAACCCCTTGTTCATAATGAGCCACGGAGAAGTTGCGGGCCGCCACGACCATTTGTGTGTCCAGATTGGAGACATCGCCGTGATAGCCAATGGCACCGCATGAGGTATGGCCGGGTGCTTCTCTGAGGTCGATGCCTAAGTCATTTTTCAAGACTTTATAGGCAATCCCTTCGGTATAGGGGGCGGTACTTTGTAAGAAGCAACTGCGGAAGCATCCCCAAAGTTGACCTCCGTCATCGTCAACGGTGGGAACTTCTTTTTGGTGGGTTTCCCAGAGGCGGTTTTCGCGTTTAACTTTCATGAGTGATTAGGGAATAGGGAACAGGGGAGAAGAAGGCAAGAGGGAATAGGGAACAGGGAACAGGGAACAGGCATAACCCACCCCTAACCCCTCCCAGGAGGGGATGGTAAGAGGTAATCGGGAGACCCTAGCCTTAGCCGTTCTTCGGAGAGGAGAAATCATGGGGCCGGTCGGCCGTCGTGGGCGGTGGGCGGTTAACGGGATTTTGATTTAGGAAGGTCGTAGTTGCGGCTGTCCGCTGTGTCTAGCCAGGTTTGCCAGTATTTATCAACTTCGGCTTTACTGCCGAGTTTGCGTTCCATACCGGCTTCAACCGCATCCATGAGGGTGACAGCACCGGTTTTGTGGTAAATTTCGCGCAATTCATCCAAGTCTTCTTCAGGAATTTGACGGTGAGACCCGGCACTGTTTTCTAGGTTCATGGGAACGCCCCACCATTCCCGCATTTCGGCTTGATGTTCGTAGTAGTATTCCCAGTTTTCGCCCAGTTCGGGGAAATGGTCTGGGGCCATGTTTTCTGCGAGTAAGGTATAGCCCCGTTTCAACATATTTTCGCCGAATAGCCGCTTGGCGATGAGTTGTTGTCTGCCTTTTTCGGACTCGGCGAAGTAGCCATGACGGACGGACAGCCGACGCAGGGCTAAAATGACTGAGGCGGGACTGTTTCCTCGGGGACAGCGGGTTTTACAGGAAAAACATTGTCCACAAAACCAGATTTTGTCGGATTTGAGGAGTTCTTCGATGATGAGGTCGTCATCTTGAGTTGAGACGATGTTCATCACTTCCCGAGGGGAGTAGTCATAGACCTCAGCCGCTGGGCAAACAGCGGTACATACACCACAGTTTAGACAGGCGTTCATCCCATGCTGGAAAAGAATGTCTTGTTCGAGTTCGTCATAGAGTTGTCCCATTGGCTGAATGTCCTCCCAATTGTTTCAGTTACATCTAAGTTGCATCTCAGTTGCGTCTCAGTTGCGTCTCAGTCCGGTCTTAGTTCGGTTTGAGTTGCGTCTCAGTTCGGTCTCAGTCGCGTTCGACGAATAGAAGATGGCATATATGTCTATGTAGCTATGGTATAACGCAAATCGAGGATTACTCATTTTTGTTACAAAACTTAACATATATTGAGTGCTTAATCATAAAAACCCCCCCTAACTCGGACTTCAGACCGAGTTAGGGGGGACTGTTACGGCGACTTCGAGGGGAATGTTGCCGAGGAGAGGCTTAACCGCGCCAGCGGAAGGGTTTGATATAGTTGCCTTCGAAGGGTTCGCCGGTTAACATCCGATTCCAGTAAATCCAGGGGAGAGCGTGTTTTTTCATCAACCACATCACCCAACGCTCTTTGATGGGGTTGAGGGGGAAACTCGAGGTGGGCTGGCAGTTGTAGCCATCAAACTCGGCCATGACGGTTTTGTCGTAGCCGGTAATCAGAGGACAGCAGGTGTAGCCGTCATATTCCGAAACGAGGGGCCTTGAGTTGAAGAAGCTGAGCAGGTTTTGGGCAACGACGGGGGCCTGTTTACGGACGGCGGCGGCGGTTTTGGAGGTGGGGGCAGAGGAGGCGTCGCCGAGGCTGAAGATGTTGGGATAACGCTTGTGTTGCAAGGTTCCCGGATGGATATCGACCCAACCATAGGGACTCTCGGGGTCTGCTAGGGGACTGCGTTTAATGAAATCTGGCGCACTCTGGGGAGGGGCAACATGGATGAAGTTGTAGGGAATGCTGACTTCATCGACGGGGGTGTCATTTTCGAGAATCTCAAAGATGGCTTCTTGCTGCTCGCCTTTAATCTCTTTGAGGTTATGGGCGAATTTAACCTTAATCTCGCGCTCTTTGGCGACTTTTCCTAGGATGTTGGCATAGGCTTCAACGCCAAACATACGGGTGTTTGGGGTCAGAAACATGACATCCGAGCGGTCTCGCAGGCCCATTTTGCTGCGGAAGTGGTCGTCGGCCATGTACATGATTTTCTGGGGAGCGCCGCCACATTTGATGGGGGTGTTGGGATAGGTGAAAAGGGCGTTCCCACCGCTGAAGTTACGGATGCTTTCCCAGGTGTAGGGGGCGTATTTGGGGGAGTAGTTGCTGGTGACTCCGTTTTTGCCGATGGCGTCTTTGAGCCCTTTAATGAGATGCCAATCAATCTGGATGCCTGGACAGACGATTAAGCCGTCATACTCGACTTGTAGGTTGCCGGTGGTGAGGACGGCGTTTTGCTCGGGCTTGAACTCGGTGGCTCGCTCAATAATCCAGGTGACGCTTTTGGGCATCACCTGTTGTTGCGATTTTACGGTGTCTTCGACTTGGAAAACACCACCACCGGTTAGGGTCCAACCGGGTTGATAGTAGTGTTTTTCCGAGGGTTCAATGATGGCAATGGTGAGGGAGGGGTCTTGTTTGAGCAGTAGGGAGGCGGTGGTGATTCCCGCTGCACCTCCTCCGATAATGACAATGGGGTAATGGACGGTCTTACGGGGTTTGTCGTCATCCAAGGCAGGGGTATTCTCGGAGGCTTGCAGGGTGGAAGACATAGTTGAGGGGAGCCTAAAGCGTGATTTGGACAATGATGTGGACAGATGTGGACAGATGTGGACAATGGTTTGTACAACGATTTGTACAAAAAATCGGCCATGACACGGGTTGCATTCCGTTGGCTGTCAGACCGAACTCGACGACCCGCTTTATTAAATTTTGTTTCTAGTTTGAAGGCTATATTACTACTTTACAGTACGTATCATTTTGTGACAAGGGTTGCGATCGCCCCCTAAGCCCAGACCGGTCAAGTTTTATCGGATTTGTCTTGACAAAAAACAAAAAACATGATAAATGAGTTGCTTTTATCATCAAGGGGACGTTTGGGCAACACCCATTTCAACAATGAAGATTCAACAATTGCATCATGGACGAGCAGGGGTAGAATAATCCGATTGCTCTGGTGGGGTGAATCCTGAAACAATGGTAATTGGTTGACAGCAACCGTCCCCCTCAATGGCATCCTTGACGATGAGCGACAGATTTCGCCCCTTTATCCAGCGTGTTGGTAGTGGCCCTCATACGGGCAAAAATCTCAGTCGAGATGATGCTGCCGAGGCCATGGCGATGATGCTGGCCGCAGAAGCCACCCCCGCCCAGATTGGGGCGTTTCTAATTGCCCATCGCATTCAACGGCCGCGCGGTGAGGAACTGGCGGGGTTTTTGGATGCGTGCGATCGCCAGGCCCAGAAACTCCGGGCCATTGACGGGTTGGTGACCGTGTTAGGCTGTCCCTACGATGGGCGATCGCGCACGGCCCCGGTCACCGTCATCACGGCCCTCGGTTTAGCCGTCGAAGGGGTCGCTTGTCTGACTCACGGCGGCGGACGGATGCCTACCAAATATGGAGTTCCCCTGATTGACATTTGGCAGGGATTAGGCATTGATTGGACGAAACTGGGACGCGATCGCCTCTCAGACCTCCTCAGCCACCATCGCATCAGTTTCTACTATCAGCCTAACTTCTTCCCCGCCGCCGAACAACTCGTCACCTATCGAAATCAACTCGGCAAACGTCCCCCCATCGCCACGATGGAACTGATGTGGACTCCCTACGAGGGAGACGTTCATCTCGTCTGTGGCTTCGTCCATCCCCCCACCGAAGGCCTGTTTCAAACGGCGTTAAACTTACGCCAACAGACCTGTTTTACCACGGTTAAGGGCCTAGAAGGCAGTTGTGATTTGCCCCGCAGTCGGCCGGCCATTATTGGTCAATTTGGACAACCCGGCGACGACACCTCCCCCACCTGGGAACGGTTACATCTACATCCGATTGAATATGACTTAGGGGGAAGCGATGTTCCCCTCGACGGCGAACGGGAGTATATTGAGATGTTGCAACGCACCCTGTCGGGAGACAATACGCCGCTGATGCCGGCCGCGATTTGGAATTTAGGGTTTTATCTCTGGCGTTGCGGCGTATGCAGTCGTTTACCGCAAGGGTTAACCCGCGCTGAACAGAACCTGAGTCAAGGGCGATTGATGACGAAAGTTCAGGAGTTGCGTGATCATGTCCGTTAAGGTGAAAGCTGTGATTTTAGCGGGGGGATTCAGTCGCCGCATGGGGCGAGATAAGTCTCTGGTGTTGTGGGAGGGGGTTCCCTTGTTGCGGCGGGTGTATGATGTGGCAGCGGCGGTGGTGGGAGATGTCACGGTGATGACCCCCTGGGGCGATCGCTATCGAGAGATTCTCCCGGCCGATTATCACTGGCTGGCCGACGAACGCCCCGGTGAAGGCCCTTTGGTGGCTTTGCAACAGGTTCTAGGGGAGTCTAACCCCGCTGAGGTGGATTGGATTTGGCTGTTAGGTTGCGATTTACCCTGTCTGGATGGGGCGATTTTGCGGGGCTGGGTGAATCATTTAGAAAACCATTTTTCTGAGCAGTTGGTGGCTGTCGCGCGTTCTCAGGCGGGCTGGGAACCGCTCTGTGGCTTCTATCGCCCTGAGGTGTTGCCTCAGTTACGCGAGTTTATTGCCCAGGGGGGGCGATCGTTCCAAAATTGGCTTGATGGGGTTCCTCATGTTCAAATCCCGTTGGGAGAGGCGGAAGCGGAGATGCTTTATAACTGTAACTATTTGGAAGAGGGCAAGGGGGAATAGGCAAAAGAAGGCAAGAGGCAAGAGGCAAGAGGCAAGAGGCAAGAGGCAAGA